>JBDKTO010000070.1 GCA_039680175.1 Veillonellales bacterium
TTAAAAAATGAGATACAAGAAATCGCCGCTAAAGGTGAATTTATTGATTTGCTGGTCTTAACGCATACGGACGAAGATCATATCGGCGGGATATTGAAAATTTTTAAGGATTCCGATATTGACAAGAGTATAATAAAAGAAATGTGGTTTAATTCCGGTAAAGCAATAGAACAATATTTGCCGGGAGCAACTTTGCCGGCTAAAATTTCTTCTATCAAAATTGATTATTCCGGACAGCTTAGCGCGGGACAGGGGATTGAATTAGAAAGCTTGATGGATCAATACGGCGTAAGGTGGGCGGGGGTCGTAGCCGGCCAAAACAAGAGGATAAACGGGGCCAATATTTATTTACTGTCCCCCGCGAGAAACGGATTAGAAAAATTTTATAAAAAATGGGAATATGAGAAAAGGACAGAGACACAATCAGCTTATCACACCGATTATCATTTGACGGTAAAAGAACTGTATGGGAAAAACAGTTTTACAGAAGATAATTCGATACCTAATTTAAGCAGCATTGCCTTTCTTTTTGAATATCAGGGGAAACGAGCACTGTTTTTGGGGGATGCTTATCCGTCGGTAGTTGCAGAATCCTTGCGGCAGTATCATAAGGTATCTGCAGACGCCAAGCTTCCTGTAGATGTTGTAAAAGTATCCCATCATGGCAGCAAGGGGAATACGAATGAAGCATTGCTGAGGCAGATGAGCTGCCGCCGGTTTATTATTAGTACGGACGGAACTCAGGGTTTGCCGAATAAAGAATGTTTAGCTAGAATTATACGCTTGGCAAAACCAAAGGCCGAGCTCTATTTCAATGATGCCGACGTTGCCGGTAAAATTTTTCTGGCAGAAGACATTCAGAACTATAATTTTTCATATATAGATTTAAGCCGACCCGAATGTAATTATATTCTGGAGGTATAAACGTGAGTGCCTTATATGAATTATATGAAAGAGTTGGGGTGAAAATTGAAGGCGAAGGCAGCTCGGGAAGCGGCTGCCTCTTTCAGCCTAAAACGGGAGACTTTACGTATGTATTTACGGCAAAACATTGTCTGCCGATAGATTTATTACAGCCTCCCAGCAGCTGGAAAAGTAAAATTTCTATTACAAACAAATTTTTAAATGAAGTTCAGGTAGCAGATGCTTTTTTTCATGATACGGAGGATATGGCGCTTATTTTATTAAAGCGAATTGACGATATTCCCCGGATTGAAGCAGCTCAAATCGTGGCGCAGCAAGGGGTAACCAGTTATGGCTTCCCTAAGAGGCTGGAATTGAAAGACAGACCGGCCCAGCGTATTGAATTTAATGTAAATTTTATTTCGGAAAAAGAAATTGAACTTATCTCTGCGGTTTCTCAGATGACTTATTGTCATGAACCGAAGACCAATATAGAGGGAATGTCGGGTTCGGGGATTTTTGTCGAAACAGATGATCAGCTAATTCTGGTGGGGATATTTACCGATTTACGCGAGGCTACAGGTGCCTATCAAAGTTTTTGCGGTCTGCGGATTCACCTTATAAACGAATTATTGTCAGAGGCGGGCTGTGAAAGTGTTGAAATAAAGAAAAGTCCATTTTCTCATTGCTATCCAAGGCCTGAACCGTATTTTTCCCGGAAAGTGTATCCCGTGCCGTCTTATGATCCGGCGGCTGATCCGGCTGACGGCATGGATGCTGTGGAAATTTTGCAGGAGCAAAAGAAAATGGTTCTGCTGGGGGCGGCCGGCTCGGGAAAAACGACGGAGCTGCACCGCATTGCCAGCTTTTTTTCTTCACCAGCAGAAGCGTTATGTCCTAATTTAGTTCCGCTTAATAGTTACACAGATGAAGAGGTTGCGGCATTTTTGCAAGAAGACTGGCGACAGGTTAAAGGCAAGTTATTGGTTATTCTTGATGGGCTGGATGAGGTGAACAGTCAAACTTTCGATAAATTGACCCGGAAAATTCTCAAATTCGTTAATACAAACCCTGGGGTGTATGTGATTGTATCATGCCGCGCCAATTTTTATCGGACAGGCGACAAAATGGTTGATGATAAAAAAGACCATAGTCAAGGTACGCTGAGAAATTTTATTGCATATCAAATTGCCAATCTTGATGAACGGCAAATTATGGATTTTGTTTCCCGGAAACTCGGCAAGGACAATGATTTCCTGAAAAAAGCGCGGGAAAATAAGATCAATGATTTGCTGGGAGTGCCCTTTTACTTAACCCAATTAGTTGAACTTTATCAAGAAAACCACTTTCCCCCAGGCCGGATGGCACTATTTGACGAACTTTTACAAAAAGCCTTTGCCTGGGATGCAGATCATTTTGGCGATTCCATAGCGGCGGCTAAAAGCAATATCATCAGGATGTCGGAGAAACTGGCCTTGACGATGGAGGCTATGCAGAAATCCCGCATCAGCGAGGATGAATTTGGCCGGGTTATTCCGGATGAAGAATTGCGATCACTTATCAAGCATTTTTCATGGTTTGAAAAGAAAAATAATAGCTGGAGCTTCCAGCATAGAAATTTTCAGGAATTTCTGGCGGCAAAAGTATTGGCGCGTCAAACGCTGGCTTCGCTGAAGAAGTTTGTTACATTTGGCAGGGAGCTTGAAATGATTCCTCCCCTTTGGGCGAATACCGTTGCATTTTTAATTCCGATGATAAAGGACCCGGATATTCTTAAATGGATCATTAGAACAAACCCGCAGATGCTTTTATTAAGTGAAGCGGAGCGGCTCGGCGCGGCAGACAGAACGGCAGTATGCAAGGAGATATTTGACAATTATAAAGCGAAGCAGATCTTTATTAATCACGATAAGTATGATTATAGAATACTGGCGCAATTCGCTCAAAGTCGCGACAGCTTACTTTATTTATTGGACGAACTGCAGGCGGCACAGCATTTTACGGTAAAGTACAATGCCATATTGCTGTTAAGTGCCATGCGCGTACCAAGGGAGCTTGCTGAAAGAGCACGCAGGGAATTAATTGCCTGCGGAATTAGCGACGGGGATAGGGGCGTGGTGTCGAGAGCATTGCTCGCGTTAGGCAGGCTCAAATTATGCGACGAGTTTTCAGCAAAGCAAATTGTGACCCGATTTGCCGAATCCCAGGATGATGGAATTCGCTATGGGCTATATTCCTTTATAACGGAAGGCGGCTTTTCGGACCGGTTTATTGATGTATTTATAGAAGGTATTCCCCTGGTAAGATGTGATTTGAATTCTGAGATGTCCAGACTGTTGAATGAAAAATGGAAATTGACCGCTGGATTGTTGACTGTGCAATCGATCAGTTCCATAGAAAAAATAGTGAGGTATTTTATTGATAGTCCAACAGACTTTCACGAATTGGATATGGATCATCAGCAACAGCTTGATAAGTTTACCAAACAATTAGTGGCGCTGAATAATGCTGGTCAGTCAAAATTAGCGATAATCATTCAATTATTGGTGGCATTGGAAGGGGAGTATCCGGGTGATGGAGTTAAAGTAATTGGTCAATTTATTGAAGCGACGGGAACGCGTATAGCTATTTTTTCTCATTTGCTGAAGCATAGCGAAAAAAATTATGCTGTCCTGGGTGCAATGGCCGGTATAGCTGATGAAGAATGCGTGAATTTATTTATTTCGGCTTATCAGCGGGATTCTATTTCAAGTTATGATGTCGGCGAGTTTCGGCGGCAGCTATCTAATAATAACAAACCTTTGGTTAAGCATTGCGACAGGTTGATTGATCAGCTGCCAAAAGAAAAAAATATTTTTCAAGCGGAGAAACAGCGAACTAAAATTGAAGATAATTTTCAAAAACATTTTGCTATGCTGTTTGATAAGAAAACGTTTATTAACGAATTGAGCCATATTCTTACGCATATCGATTCGGAAATGGTGGATTTTCATGCTGTATGTAATTTACCCGCTAATATCACATCTGAACTGGTAAACAGATTATTAAACAATTTAGTTTTCAATACGCCTATGACTAAAGAAGCAATCATTTCTAACTTTGAAACGAAGGATTGGGATTGGTTTTGCGTGAACAGGGTTTACCAATATTTAAGCCTTAAAGAAGTAAACTCTCTCAGTCAGGAGCAGACTCGATGGATTACTGAGTGGTGTGACAGGAATCAGAGTCGAGTCGATTTTCGCAAGGCATTAGAAAAAAGAACGGATGGTGGAATTTCATCAAGCAAAATTGCAATTTATCTTTGGTATTTCATGTGGAAGCTGAAGATACGGTATCCCCAAGAAAAATTACGGGAGATGCTGTCTTTTGCATGGTATGAGGCAGGTGCTGCCGAGGGGTTTGAATATATTGCAACTTTGTTAACGCCCCAGGATATGACGCGGCAGGTGCTGGAAAACTTAGAAGCGGGAATTGAGTATGATTGTGTACTGGAAAACCATTTAAATTATTGCAAAGAACAGCATATCGTTGCTGGTCTAAAATATGCGTTGGCTGCCATGGAAGAAACTGAACGCAGCATTGTCACCCGAAGGGCTGCAATGGATGCTGCGGCTGCATTGTCCGAGACGTTAAGTCCGCTGGAAGCGGCGATTTACCAAGTACCGGAAGATATGAAGTGGGAATTGATTGATTTGCTGCTGGAGTCCGGAAGTTCCTTTGATTTTCATTCTTATTTTGTAAAGCTGCTGGACGATTCGGATGAAAAAATTCGATTTAAGGCGGCTGATTATTTAATAAAACGTAATAAAATCGAGGGGCTGCGTTTTTATGAGCAGTGGCTGCGAAACAATCAGAAAATGCCGGATTTCCGGTATAATGTGGAAGGTATAGCGAATCTGGAAACGATTGCTGCAGTGCCAGTTCTGTTTGAAATGTTGGAGTTAAGCTATCAGCCGAATTTTGTGCAGCAGGACCGGTTTGAAAGTCTTACGTCTATCGTAATGCGGGCGTTTATGTCCATTGCTGCCAAATCGCCGGAAGGATATGCTCCCATTGTAGAGGGAACGAAGTTATTCATTAAAAATAATCTAGGAAAATATCCCAACGTCAATTTTCTTTATTCATTTCTGGAAAGATTGGAACATCATTATGTTACTACGAATACAACAGCGCCCAGTATGGAGGAATTATTGACACGACTAAGCGGACTTACGTTCTGATTCGCACAGCAGAATTATGGTGCCAGGCTTGAGTTATTAAAATTTCAGTTCCAGTAAATTACAAATAAAGGAGGAGCGTACCGAAATGACGAAAGAAGCAATCAAGTTTGAAATCATCCGCCGCATCGGCGTGTTGTCTGTTGGCTCCCGGGGCTGGCAGAAGGAAGTGAATCTGATCAGATGGAACGGGCGTCCGGCGAAAATCGATATCCGTGACTGGGACGAGAATCACGAGAAAATGGGCAAGGGCACCACCCTAAGTGAGGAAGAAGTTTCCAAGCTTACTGAGGTGCTGCACAATTTGGCTCATCCCTTCGCTGGCTCCGGCGGTGATGCGAAAAAATGATGGACCGATGGGAACAAGAAAAGCAAGGACGCTCTTTGAAGTGCCCCGTGCACGGAAAAAGTTTATACGAGGGAGAAATCGTATGAAAAAATTGATTATCGTAAATGGTACGATGGGCGTTGGCAAAAGCACAGTATGCCAATTACTGCTTGATAAGCTGAAACCCGGAGTTTATCTTGACGGCGACTGGTGCTGGAATATGAATCCGTTCATTGTTTCAGATGAAAATAAGGCAATGGTGTTAGATAACATTGTTCATCTATTGAAAAATTACCTCAGCAACTCCGGCTATGAAGCAAGGGGACGTTCAACTTGCTTCTTCTCCAGAATCGACGAGGGTGTGGCTCATAGAATGAGTTGCTCGCAAAAGTGAGTGAACTCACTCCTGATATGCCGCTCTCGTTTTCTTGTCTGTAGAATTGACTGGGATTGCTCACTGCCAGCAGCTGAAACTTAACAAAAAAATAACATCGGATTAACAATGCCGGATCCTGCTTCACGTATAATGAGGGTATAAATGAGACAGGGATGTGAACATATGGACGTAACGGTAAATCCAAGAGAACATAAATTAAATTTAGTATATGACAGATATGTTCGTTATCTGTTTGTAGCCAGTGCTTTTCTTATGACGGTCATCATTTTATCCATCATTATTTTCGTTGGTCAGCAGGGATTGCTGACCTTTACCGAGGTCAGTCCGGCTGAGTTCTTCTTGTCGACAAAGTGGGATCCCACGGAGATGAAGTATGGGGCTTTAAGTTTTATTACCGGATCTGTGGCCGTTACTTTTCTGGCAATCTTTTTGGGGGCGCCGCTGGGACTGGCAGGAGCTGTATTTATGGCTAAGATGGCGCCGGACTGGCTGCGGAATATTATGCGACCGGCAACTGATTTGTATGTGGCTATTCCGTCCGTTGTTTATGGTTTTGTCGGTCTGACTATTTTGGTTCCTTTTATTCGAAGTTATTTCCATGTGAATACGGGGTTCGGTTTGCTGGCGGCGGCCATTATTTTAGCGATTATGATTCTGCCGACAATTATCAGTATTTCTGAGGATGCGCTGCGGGCGGTCCCAAAAAATTTGGAGGAAGCCAGTCTGGCCCTTGGAGCGACAAGATGGCAGACGATTTGGCGGGTGCTGCTGCCGGCGGCTTTGCCGGGAATTTTAACCTCGATTATTTTGGCTATGGCCCGGGCGGTAGGTGAGACGATGGCGGTGCAAATGGTTATCGGCAACACGCCCCAGCTGGCCCGCTCCTTGTTTATGCCTACCTCAACTCTTCCCAGTGAGATTGTGGTTGAAATGGGGAATACCCCGTTCGGTTCCGCCTGGGGGAATTCTTTGTTTCTGATGGCTTTGGTGCTGCTGCTTATGTCGCTGGCGATGATTCTTATTATCCGCCGTATTGCCCAAAGGAGGTTTGCCTAATGTCTGCCAAAATTACGGATAAGCTGGCCACAGCCATTATGTGGCTGGCCGGAATGATCATACTGGGTGTTCTGGTCTTGTTTTTGTTCTATATTCTTTATAAAGGGATTCCGGCGCTGTCCTGGAATTTTATTACCGGCCTGCCCAGCGATATGAAAGCCGGAGGTGGTGTCGGTCCCCAGTTGTTCAATTCCTTTTATATTTTATTTTTGTCGATGCTTTTTTCCATTCCGGTAGCAATCGGTGCCGGAATTTATCTGGCGGAATACGCCGGCAATAACCGGCTAACGGACATGATTCGTCTCAGTACCGAAAGTTTGGCGACCGTTCCTTCTATTGTTCTGGGATTGTTCGGTATGATTATTTTTGTTAATTTACTGGGTATGGGATTTAGTATTATCGGCGGATCTTTGACTTTAATGCTGTTGAATTTGCCAGTTTTAGTGCGGGTTACCGAAGAATCCATCCGGACGGTTCCGGCTCACTATCGGGAAGCCAGCCTGGCTCTTGGGGCAACGAAGTGGCAGACGATTTGGCGGGTGGTGCTGCCGACTGCTTTGCCGGGGATTATTACCGGGATTACTTTGACCGCAGGCCGGGCTCTGGGGGAGACTGCTATTTTGATTTTCACGGCCGGAACGACGGTTTCCCGGCAGGTGCCTGATTTTGATATTACTGCCGCCGGAGAAACGCTGGCAGTGCATATGTGGTATGTTATGGCGGTGGGATTGGTTCCTGACCGGCTGGAAATTGCCAACGGCATCGGCGCTCTGCTGATTATTACCATCCTGTTGTTCAATCTGCTGTTTACTATACCGGGCAGGCTGCTTCAAAAAAAACTGGGAACGTCAAATCATTGAAAATTTTAAGAAATTCACATTACAGAGACAGAGATTCAGACTGTCTCTGTAGTTTTATCTTATGAATATATTACGAACTATTACGAACAAAATGAATCATGATGGAGGTTCATCGGGATGATGGGGAAAGCAGTACCGGGGGAAAAAAGCAAAAAGTTTACTTTATTGCAGCTCCCGAAGCGGCTGTGGAACTTTCGGCACGGCATAAATCTTTCTTCGGTGGCGGCTCGGGCGGCACTGTTTATCGCATTGACATGTATCGTGCCGCTAAGTATCGTTGGATGGTATTTTACCAATCAAACCATGGAAAGTTTAACTAACTCGGCCATGGAGAAAAACAACAAGGTTTCGGAGCGGTTAGCCGGCGATATTGGTACGTATATACAAACCAAGAAAAATTTTTTGTTGGCTACTACCGCAAAAGAAGAAGTGCGGGTTATGCAGAGTGATGTGACTAAAAAATTTTTGCAGCAGGTGCAGCCTTATTATGGCAGTAATGAACCGTTTTTTATTGCCCAGGCCGATGGCCGGCAGATTTTTCGTACCGACAGTACCGCACCGGTCAGTATTAGCGATAGAGAATACTTTATTACCGCCATGCAGGGAACCGCTAATTTTTCCAATCCTATTTTCAGTAAAGTTACCAAGCAGCTTTCCATTCTGGGAGCGGCTCCTATCTATGGCGGGGATAACAAGGTTGTGGGGGTGCTGGGGGTCACTTTGTCGATTGCGAATCTCCAGATGATGATTGAAAATATTATGGTCCAGAATCCCGGATATATCGTGACGGTAATGGATAAAAACCGAGTACCGCTGTTTTATCCGATTGATTCTTCTGTTGTAACTGAACAGAAGCCGCTGGATAATGATGTTTTTAAAGAAGCGGTTGATAAGCAGAATGGTCAAACGGCGGCCTTGCTGCGGGATCAGGCGTATTTGATTTCTTATCGTTCCATTCCCAATACCGATTGGATCGTTGTCGCTGCGTATCCTCAGCAGGTAGCACTCCAGCCGGCTTATGATATGATTGAACACAGTATTGCGGTCACACTCCTGCTGATCGTAATTTTTGTGGCGATCGGCTTGCTGGTGACCCGAAAAGTTTTGGCGCCGCTTAAAGCATTGGTCGCAGGAGTGGAACTCGTTTCCCAGGGCGACTTGACCTATCAACTGGTCAATGAAAAACAGGATGAATTCGGTTATGTTGCAACCGCTTTTAATCGCATGACAGGCAGTTTGAGGCAGATTGTTGGTTCAGTGAAAGAGTCGTCGGCGATGGTGCTGGAAACAGCGGAACATGTGGCTGCTGCTTCGGAACAGTCCCGCAGCGGCAGTGCTCAAGTGGCTCAGTCGGTTTCCGGTATGGCGGAACAAATTGCCGCTCAGGGGAAAGATACGAAAAAGGCCGGGCAGCAGCTGCAGCTGCTGGTTGCAGTTAGCGATAGGATTTCCGGCAGCATTGCTCAGGTGGCGGAGACGACGGATGAATGTTCGGCAACTGCCGGGCAGGGGCGAATGGTGATTGACAATACCGTTGCGAAAATGCAGTATATCAAGACATTAGTTGCTCAAACGGTCGGTAAGGTAGAGAACTTGGAGCAGGGTACGCAGGAAATCGGTCAAATAACCGGTATGATTACGACTATTGCCAAACAAACCAATCTTCTGGCGCTAAACGCCGCGATTGAGGCGGCCCGGGCGGGAGAAGCGGGGCGCGGTTTTGCCGTTGTTGCCGATGAAGTCCGGCAGCTGGCGGAGCAGTCGGCGGAATCTGCCCATAGTATTTCGCTGCTCATCGAAAAAATCCAACAGGAGACAGACGGCGCTGTTGCGGTGATGCGGCAGAGCTTTGCGCAGGTGGAAGAGGGAGTGAAGATCGCCCAAACCAGCGGGGAGGCATTTGCCAGAATTGTAACCGCCATTCAGCGAGTGAAGGATCAGGTTGGGACGATTACTGGTGAAACTGAAATGCAGGCGCAATTGTGTGACACAGCTATGCAGCCCATTGACAACATTAATAGTCTGGCAATACAAAATACGCAACATGCCCGGGAAATTGCCGCCGTATGCCAGCAGCAGTCGGCATCGGCTCATGATATCAATCATTCTATTGAAAAACTGCAAGCGATGGCGAATGAACTGGAAGGTATGGTGGATACTTTTAAAGCATAATTTTAGTTATCCATTTTTAACCACGCATGTGATGGAAAACCTTCTGCCATACTAAACTATGGAAGGAGGTATAAAAATGAAAACAAGACATAAAAAATGGTATTTATTTGCAGTCACTATTTTGGCGATTGGGATGGTTGTAAGCGGCTGTTCCCTGTTTCAGTCGCCGCAGAAGAAACCGGAAACCGCGCCGCCGGTGCCTCAGCAAAATACGATTCAGGGGGCTGAACCGGATATCACGGTGTACATGCACCAAACCGGCGAAAAGAAGACCATGAAGATGGAAGAGTACATTGCCGGAGTGGTGGCCGGCGAGATGAAATCGGACTGGCCGGTGGCAGCATTAGCCGCCCAGGCGATTCTGGCCCGTACTTTTACTATTCAGGCCATTGAAGAAAAAGGCGGCGTGCCGGCTCGTGGTACACAGGCTTCTACCGATATCAAGGAATTCCAGGCCTATAGTGCTCAGGACGTCAATGAAAATGTTCGTAAAGCGGTGGAAATGACCCGGGGCATGGTGATTACCTATCAGGGAAAGCCGATCCATGCCTGGTTCCATGCCAGTGCCGGCGGCATTACGGCAACTGCCAAAGAGGGATTGGATTTTAAAGAAGCGGAACCTCCCTATATTGAATCGGTGATGTCGCCGGATGATGCCGCACCGGCTGATGTGCAAAACTGGACGGCTTCTTTCAGCAAAAAAGAAGTAATGGATGTTTTAGCGAAGCAGGGTCACGCCTTGTCGGCCATTGACAGCGTGGAAATTGGCTCGAAGGGACCATCGGGGCGGGCTGTCACATTAGTCTTTAATAAGAATACGCAAGTCTCCGGTCCGGAACTGCGGGTCGGCTTGGGCGGCAGCAAGCTGAAATCTATGCTGTTGGATAAAGTCGAGGTAGCGGGAGATCAGGTGGCCTTTACGGGAAAAGGATACGGTCATGGCGTAGGTATGTCTCAGTGGGGTGCCAATAAAATGGCCGCTATGGGGAAAACACCGGAAGAGATTATTGGCAACTATTTCAGAAATATAGTGATTGAAAAACGCTGGCAGTAAAATGCGGGAAAAATAAAAACAGCCGATCATCGGCTGCTTTTATTTTTAATACTATATTGCCAATGCCTGGCATATACATCAATGAGTAAATGTGTGGGAGGGGTACTGCTATGACGATAGATGAAAGAACAACCAGCTGGCGGCATCAACTTACTCTGGTAGACCGGGAGGAATTAACCATTGATGGTGTGGTGAATCTGGGCAGCTACGATGAAAAAGAAATCATAATGGAAACGGAGCAGGGGTTGTTAACGGTAAGAGGCGAGGATCTTAATATTAAACAGTTAAATCTGGATAAAGGAAGTATTATCATTGACGGTACGGTAAAAGGAATTAGTTATGATGACGGGAATCACAGCAAGAAGGGGTTATTGGACAGACTGCTTAAATAAGGAAGGAGTGCTGCCTTGCGGCGCAAATTGTTTACAATTTGGTATGCTTTGCTGCTGACGCTGGTCCTGGAAGTACTGGCTTATTGGCTGACAGGATTTGTCGCAAATTCCTATCGGAAGATGGTCTGGGCTCAGTTTAACAACGGGGTAAAAGAATGGAAAGAGGCCGACAGTCATTTGCCGTATGCGCCGCTGATTAATCGTTTTGCCGGCTGCAACGGTCTGAATGGAGAAGTGGTGGCTGCTGTCATTCAGGCGGAAAGTTCATTTCAGCCTCATGCCGTATCCCGTACAGGTGCCTATGGATTAATGCAGGTGATGCCGGCTACCTGGCAGCAGGTCAACCGCGATCTGAAAATTTGCACCGGACGGCATAAGGGGGATTGTACCAGCGAATGCTATATCAATCCGGAGCTTAATATTCAAATCGGCACGGCTTACCTAGGCCAACTGCTGCGGCGCTATAACGGCGATATGATACTGGCGCTGGCGGCCTATAATGCCGGCCCGGGAGCTGTCGATCAGTATGGCGGCATACCACCATACAGCGAAACGATTCGTTATGTGGATCAAATTATTGATTATTGGTATAAAGAAGAAAACCGGACAGTCCCTTTATACCGGCTGAAGGCCGGACACTGGGAGGAAGTCCGGTCTGGCTTAGGCAGGGGAATACTTTTAACCCTGCTGCTTATTGCCGGAGCAGCCTGGAAATTGACGAAACGAAATCGGTCGTGGCGCTGGCGCTATTAAGTGATAAGAATAAAGACGTGACAGAAATCATTCTCCGTAAGACAACGGTGCAGGGAAAAGGAGCATAAGGAAATTACGAGGTGAGAAAATGGACTTTGCCAGTCAGACGGTAACTTTTTTCATAACAATAATTACCGGGCTGCTGCTGGGGGTGCTGTTTGATTTTTACCGGACACTGCGCAATCAAATCAAGCTGCCGCTGCTCCTTGGTTCTCTTGCCGATTTGGGTTATTGGGCGGCTGCGACCGTTGTGGTGCTTGCGGGATTGCTGTTGGGCAACTGGGGAGAATTGCGGTTCTACGTGTTTATCGGCCTGGTTGGCGGTGTGTTCCTCTATTACCGGCTGTTGAGCCGCTGGACACTGCGACTGATTGCTCTGGCTTTTCGGGGTATTGCCACTGTTTCTCAAGGGTTGCGGCTGGCCGTGCTGTATGGTTTGGCGAAACCCATTGGCTATTGTCTGACACTGCTGTTTTTCCCTTTTACTGCCTTAGGTCGAATCAGTCGACGCTGGTATCGGCACTGTTACCGTCCCAAACCGCCGGGACAATAAGAAGCAGAAGGTTTCAGCCACAATAGAGGACGAAGTCGGAGAACGTTAACCGCAGAGAACACGGAGAACACAGGGAAAGATTGGCTGATATAATAAAAACCGAAGCCCCTCTCAGCGCTTTCTGCGGTTCAAAAATTTCGTATTTCTTCGTCCCCTTCGCGTCTTCGCGGTTCAAAAATTACCATACTTCCACAGTGAAGCCGAATTTTATAATCCTATGATTTTTTTTTACCAGAAAGAGGAATGCGTTGTAGACTGGCGAATAAATGTATTACATAATATAATAAGTGTGGTGCATTCGTTATGTCCCGTCATCGTAAACTGCGCATTCGGTGGTTTCGGCTGACACTGTTGGCTCTGGTTGTCTATTTTATATTTCTCTGCGTCGGTCAGCAAAGCAGGCTTAGTGCTATTAATAGTGAGACCAGGGCGACCCGTCAGCAGCTGGAGCAATTGCAGCAGATAAATGATTCGTTAGCTGAGGAACGAGAGCAGTTGAATAATCCGGCTTATATTGAAAAATTGGCCAGGGAAGAATTAGGGTTAGTGAAACCGGGTGAGACGCCATATATTCCGGCAAAAAGAAATTAAATTATGGCAGCATTTCTTGACACGTTTTACGGGCCAAGAGTATAATATGGTTGCAAAACATAGTTTTTAAGGGAGGAAATTTGATTAGTATGTCCATTGAAGTTGGCAGTGTGGTAGAGGGAGTTGTGACCGGGATCACAAACTTCGGTGCATTCGTTGAACTGCCTGGAGGAAAAGTTGGTCTAATTCATATTTCGGAAGTTGCCGATGTTTATGTCCGCGACGTGAAAGATTTTTTAAAAGAGCAGGATAAGGTCAAGGTAAAAGTATTGTCTGTTGATGAGCGCGGGAAAATTGGGTTGTCCATTAAGCAGCTCCAAGCTCCCAGTGCCAATCCGAGTCCCAGAAAGCCACACGCCAATGATAATCGGCGTCCCAGTAGATTTAATGCTCTGTCTTTTGAGGATAAATTAAGTAAGTTTCTGAAAGACAGTGATGAGCGTCTTACGGATTTAAAACGGAATACCGAATCCAAGCGGGGCGGTCGCGGTGCTGCCCGTAAAGCTGAGTAATAATAAAAGAGCATTCCTTTAGGAATGCTCTTTTTGCAGGTCTTTTTTCAAAAAATTTTATTTTCAATTTCAATGATCGACAAAATCAGAGATGGCAACAGGGCAAGCAAAGACGTTATCGCTATTTTCATGAATTTTTGCACTGCTTTTGTCGCATTTTTTTATGAATCCACCGACTTGTTCAGACATATAATATTTTACAATTTATGTAAAATATTATATGGACACACTATACAGAGGTGGATGATATGCCGAAAGTTACTGTTGTTACCCTGCCGGAAGAAGTGCTGCGGGAATCGGGGATAAAATCATCTTCGCCAGGACGTCGGTTTACCTGGCGGGCCACAGGGGAAAAGCTTCGCGATATGGTGATTAATTTTATGTATCGTGATAATTTGCCTTTGAACTTGTTGGCGTTTTTATTGGGCCGTGTGGCTCTTATGGGAGAAGTGTCTCCTTTTGGTTTAGCCTTTTTTGCTGCGGTGGCTCAGGTCGCCGGGAAACGGGCGGCTTCAGTCGGGTTTTGGGCCATTGCCGGAGTCGCTTCTGCGGGACATTATCTGGAGGCGGGAGTCTATTTTTTTGCTATTTTATTATACTTTCACTGGGCGGACAAGCTTACCCGGATGCATCGCAAACTATTAGCGGTACCGCTGCTGATTTCCTGTGCGGCAGCCGGCTGCGGTCTGGTTTTGGGCTTTCTGGTTCAGGCAACCTTGTATAACATGATGCTGGTATTGTTTGGCGCGGCTATGTGTATGGTATTGGCCTGCATTTTTATGTATGGTGTTCCGGTGCTTTTAAACCGTCCGGCTGCGGCGGTCGGGGTGTGGCAGTCTCCGGGCGACAGCATGATTTGTTTGGTAGTGCTGCTGGCGATTGCTGTTGCCGGTTTGGGCAATATCTGTTTTTGGGAGTATAGTTTGCGGAATATAGCGGCTTCTTTGCTGATTATGGCTTTAGCCTTCAGCGGCGGCGCCGGTTTAGGCGCTTCGGTGGGTGTTGCCGCCGGTTTGGTGGCCGGTTTGACGGCCGGCAATGTTCCGGCAGCCATATCCTTATATGCCCTGGCCGGATTATTAGGTGGCGTTTTTCGGAACTTAGGCAAGTTTGCGGTAATCCTGGGGTTTTTGTCAGGCGGTGTAATCACTCTGTTTTGTTTTGGCCAGGAGTGGGAACCGGCGACTGTTTTGGGAGAATTTGCCGTTGCGGCCGCCGTATTCCTGGTGGTACCGGCAGGGAAAATGACGGTTTGGAAGGAGCAAATTTCCCGAACCGGACAGGATGTTCAGCCGGTGAGTCGGGGCTTGCTGAATGAAGCTCGGGCTAAATTAAACAATATTGCCGATATGTTCAGTGATTTAGCGAAGACATTCGCTTTGATGGCAGCACAATCCAAGGAAAAGATCCGGGAGGATGAGGTAACCCGGGCGCTGGCGGCTGCCGGGGAACAGGTCTGCGGCACCTGCACTCGGCGCAGCGATTGTTGGGAAAAGGAGTTTTACCGCACTTATCAGGCGATGCTGGATATGCTGGAACAAGGTGAGAGCAGAATGGTTACCACCGGTAATATGCCTGAGCTGTTTAAGGTGAATTGTTTAAAGCGGCCGGAGCTGGTCGATAGGATCAATGCTGTATTGGAGCATAATCGATCAATGTCTTTTTGGCAAAGAAAATTGGCTGATCATCGTCAGATGGTGACCGAGCAACTCAAAGCAACCGGAAATATTATCAGTAATTTATCCCAGGAGATTGCAAAAGAGCCTTGTTCCGACAAGAAGCTGGCGCTTTTATTGCGGGAAAAAGCGGCTTTGGTAGATTGTCCGCTGGACGGAGTTCGCGTTACCGGTGTCCGGGGGTCCGGAATGATTGAGTTGTGCAAGCAGCCCTGCGGCGGAACCAGGGAATGTATCAATACAGTATTACCGCTGGCCGCAAGTATCATGCAGGAAAAATTGACGCTGCAGGCCGAGTGCGGCAGCAAATCCCGGCAGAAAAAATGCAAATTAACTCTGCAGGTTGCCAGCCGGTTTAGTGTAGTGACCGGAGTGGCCAGCGCTGCTAAGGAACGGGAGAAAATTTGCGGCGATACGTGTGCGGTGGTGCCGCTGAATAAGGGAAAGATGGCTTTGATATTAAGCGACGGCATGGGAACCGGCAACCAGGCAGCCGGTGAAAGCACTATGGCGGTGGGATTTTTGGAAAAATTGCTGACGGTGGGGTTCGATGTGGATGTGGCAGTAAAGACCGTCAATTCTTTATTGCTGCTTCGGACTCCGGATGAAACTTTTGCTACGGTAGATATGGCGATTATCGATACATATTCCGGGGAAACGGAGTTTTTAAAAATCGGTGCTGCTCCCAGCTATGTCAAGAGAGTCCGGGAAGTGACTGTCATACAGTCTTCCTCGCTGCCAATCGGTATACTGCATCAAATCGAAATTGAACCGGTTAAGTCGGTCGTTGTTGCCGGTGATGTTGTAGTAATGGTCAGTGATGGTATTGCCGATGTGCCCCACCGCGGTCCGGACAAGGGGAATTGGGTGGCGAATCTGCTGCGCCGCACCGCCACCAATCAACCCCAGGAATTGGCAGATAAGATACTTGGGCAGGCAATGCAGTTATCCGGCAATCCGCCAAGGGATGATATGACAGTATTGGTTGCCAAAGTGGTGGAACGGCCGCAGTGATCTCGGTAAAAAGTATTAAATTGGAATCTGCGCAATTATTGCCGGGAGAATCCCGGCTGTTTTATTTTGGGGCAGTGGCAAGGAAGAATATGATTTTGCTGACAAAAAGTTTAGAGAAAAGACGATCCTCTTGCTATAATCATGCAGGAAAGTAGTGGATGGCAAGAGAAATAAGCGAAGAGCGCAGGGAGGGTGAAGTATGGTTTCGTTGGAGCAAATGGTGGAATTGGCAGGTTTAGCCGGCGAGATTATGCTGAAAAATGGGGCTGAAACCTATCGGGTTGAGGAAACTATGGAACATATGGCGAAAGCCTGTGGTGCTATGAAGGTAGAAAGTTTTGTTACTCCTACCGGTGCTTTTTTGACAGTAACGGACTCATCCGGCCGATTTATTACCGCTATGCGCCGGGTAAGAAATCGTACCAGTAATTTAGATAGAATTTCCAAGGTTAATGAATTATCCCGCCGGCTGGTTGATGGGCGTATTGGCTATGGGGACGCCTTCGGCATTTTAGCACGAATCGCCCGGGAGCGAACTGGATTTTCCTGGGCTCCATCCATGCTGGCATCCGGTGTGGTAGGGGGCGGAACGGCGGTTTTGCAGAATGGCGGGACGGTTGAAATTCTGGCATCTTTTGGCGCCGCGGCTGCCGTGCGTTATGTTGCCCATATTATTTCCCGGCTGCATGGTGTGCAGTTTACCTTTGAATTTTTGGGGGGTATCACTGCTGCTTTGGCAGGAACGGTACTTCATGAAATATGGCCGCAGCTTGGCCGGGATATCGTTATTATCGGCGGCATTATGCCGCTGGTGCCGGGAGTGGCAATTACCAATGCGATCCGGGATGTGATGGCCGGTGATTTGTTAAGCGGCCTATCCCGGGGAATGGAAGCGGCGCTGACCTCGGTAGCAATTACTATGGGAGTGGTTATCGTTTTAGCCATACATCTTGTGTGAGGTGAGGGGAATGCTGGCAATGAAAGTTGCGGCGGTATTCTTAATGTCGGCGGCAATCGGGATTTTATATCGTATACCGCGCAGTTTATTACTATATGGCGCTCTGGTGGGAGTGTTCGCTTGGCTGATTATGTATAGTACTGTCCAGGCCGGGGGAAATATTATACTGGCGGATTTTTTCGGTAGCGTTGCCGTGGGAGTGCTGGCTGAGCTTTTAGCCAGATTGCTCAAGAAGCCGGCGACTATTTTTATTATTCCCGGATTTATTCCTCTGGTTCCTGGCGGTGAAGCCTATACTACGATATTGTATATGGTGGAAGGACGTTATTTGGATGGGGTTTCTATGGGAATGCGGACGGTGTTGACCGGCGGGGCAATTGCTTTTGGAATTTTTGTCAGTTCTACCTTGTATCGGTTGATGATAAACTATAAAGTGGAGAAGCGTACTTGCGATGCTGGAAAGAGTTAAAGAATGGATTCATTGTCACGGATTAATAAACCGGGAGGAAAAAGTGCTTGCCGCCTGTTCAGGCGGGCCTGACTCGCTGGCATTAGTACATATCCTTCGCCGGCTGCGTTCAGAATATAATATAAGTTTGGCCGTAGCTCATGTAAATCATATGCTGCGCGGCACGGAGTCAGATGAAGATGCCCGGTTTGTAGCGGAATACTGCCAAAGTGCCGGTTTGGACTGTTATCAGACGGCGATTCCCGTAGCCCGGCTGGCAGCTGCCAGCGGGCGGTCGGTGGAAGATGCGGGGCGGATTGCCCGGTATCAATTTTTGCGTCAGGTGGCGGCGGACTTAGGCGGTGCTGTGATTGCCACCGGACATCACCGGGATGATCAGGCGGAAACAGTGCTGATTCATTTGCTGCGAGGTGCCGGCAGTGCCGGTATCCGGGGAATGCTGCCGAAGAACAATGGAATTATTCGGCCGCTACTGCCTATAAGCAGGGCGGAGATTGCTGCATACTGCCGAGAACAGGGATTGGAGCCCCGTGTTGACAGTTCTAATGAGCATACCGATTATTTACGGAATCGTATTCGAATTCAGCTGCTACCGGAACTGGCAGAGCAATATAATCCTGCCGTTAAGGAGAGTTTGTGCCGAACGGCGGCTATTGTTGGCGATGAGCATGATTATATTCGTGCACAGGCGGAAAAAGTGTGGCCTTTGCTGGCCAGCCGCCAGGATGGCGGCTGGCTGATTGATGGTCAGCAGGTGAATGAGCTGCATATCGCGCTGCAGCGGGAAATTTTTCGGCTGGCAATTGAAAAAAAACAAGGCTGTTTGACAGGAATTAGCTTTTACCATGTGGAAAGACTGATAGAAATGGTTCGGCATGCTTTCGTAGGCAGCCGTTTGGAATTACCGGGCGGTTTGATTGCCCGCAAGGATTATTCGGGGTTGTGGCTGGGAACGCCGCTCCCCCCAGGACCTTGGGCAGGTATTCGACCGCCGGGAATTCCCTTAGTGATACCGGGATATACCGATATTCCTCAAATCGGTTGTCAGGTTAAGGCGAAAATCTGCACTGAAAAAGCAGAAGAAAAAGGACGGCAGGTCGCGGTGTTCGATTGGCAGGCATTGGCGCCGCCACTGTATGTGCGAACACGGCTGCCGGGGGATCGTTTTTCTCCCCTGGGACTGGGGGGGAGTAAAAAGGTAAAAGATTTTTTAATTGATGCAAAAGTACCGCGGAAAATTCGTGACCGGGTTCCCATTATTTGTGACGGGCGGGGAATTTTGTGGCTTGGCGGATACCGGCAGGATGAACGGGGAAAAATTTCCGATCAAACTACTGATTATTTGCAATTAATGATTAACAGGGTAATAGTGAAGGAGCAAGAGGATGATTAACGATATTGAAAAAGTTTTAATTAGTGAAGAAGATTTGGCGGCACGCATTAAGGCAATGGGGAAAGAAATTACTGCCGATTACGCCGGCAAAGAAATTTTGATGGTTGGAGTTCTGCGAGGAGCAGTTATTTTTATGTCCGATTTGGCCAGAGCTATTAAAGTCCCAGTGGCTATTGATTTTATGGCAGTTTCCAGCTACGGAGTCTCTACCTCATCCAGTGGTGTAGTGCGGATTCTTAAGGATCTCGATGAAGAACTGGAAGGAAAACATTTATTGATTGTGGAGGATATCATTGATTCCGGGCTTACCCTTAAATATTTATTCGAAAATTTAAAGTCGCGCCATCCGGCAAGTGTCAAGATATGCACCTTGCTAAATAAGCCGGAACGCCGTCAGGCCGACGTAACGATTGATTATAACGGTTTTATCGTACCGGATGAATTTGTCGTTGGCTATGGGCTGGATTATGCTGAGAAGTATCGCAATTTGCCTTTTATCGGGATTCTAAAACCGGAAGTATATGAATAGTCAACGGATTGGAGTGCCGGTATGGCAAGTAAATATAGGTATTTCGTTTAAAAGTGTGATTTCGTTGTTAAAAATGAAATTGGGTGGTATAATATTTTTCTATGGAGGCTAAAATTTGGATGCTGTTTGTGTTCCAGTGAGAGGAGGGCTACTTGTTGAATAAATTCTTTCGAAATGTAAGTTTTTACTTGTTGATTATTATTATTGCAATTTCCATCATTGACTATTATTCTTCACGTACGACTACAAAGCAGGAGATCAGCTATACGCAATTTTTGCAGCAAATTGAAGAGCAGAAGGTCGAGAAGGTAACTATCGTGGAAAATACCATCCGCGGTAAACTAAAAGATGGAACCGAGTTTACTACCATTACCCCGAATGACCCGACTCTGATCAATACACTGCGGGAAAAGAACGTAGAGATAAAAGCAGAACAACCGCCTCAACCGCCGTGGTGGACGACGATTTTCTCTTCCGTGCTGCCGATGTTGCTTTTGATCGGTGTATGGTTTTTCATTATGCAGCAGACTCAGGGCGGCGGCAACAGGGTCATGTCTTTCGGCAAAAGCCGGGCGAAGCTCCACAGTGAAGATAAGACGAAAGTCACTTTTAGGGATGTGGCCGGTGCCGATGAGGCGAAGCAGGAATTAGAAGAAGTTGTTGAATTCCTGAAACATCCGAAAAAATTTAATGATTTAGGGGCACGGATTCCCAAGGGGGTGCTGCTGTTTGGACCTCCCGGTACAGGCAAGACTTTGCTGGCCCGGGCAATAGCCGGGGAAGCGGGAGTGCCGTTTTTCAGTATCAGCGGTTCGGATTTTGTGGAAATGTTCGTCGGCGTGGGTGCATCCCGGGTGCGGGATTTGTTCGAGCAGGCGAAGAAGAGTGCTCCTTGTATCGTATTTATCGACGAAATTGATGCGGTTGGCCGCCAGCGGGGTGCTGGCTTGGGCGGCGGGCATGATGAACGGGAGCAGACGCTCAACCAGTTGCTCGTCGAGATGGACGGTTTTGGTGTAAATGAAGGTATTATTATCATTGCAGCCACTAATCGTCCCGATATTCTTGATCCGGCTCTGTTGCGCCCCGGTCGGTTTGATCGGCAAATCGTAGTCGATAAACCGGATGTAAGAGGACGCTTTGAAATACTGAAAGTTCATGCTAAAGGGAAACCCATCTCCAAGGATGCAAATCTGGAAGTGCTGGCCCGCCGGACGCCGGGCTTCACCGGTGCAGATTTAAGCAATCTGGTAAACGAAGCGGCTTTGCTGGCAGCCAGACGGAATAAGCGGCGGATTGACATGCCGGAACTGGAAGAGTCGGTGGAGCGGGTGGTTGCCGGGCCGGAACGAAAAAGCAGGGTAATCAGCGACAAGGAAAAACGGCTTACCGCCTATCATGAAGCCGGGCATGCCTTGGTCGGTATGCTGTTGACTCATACCGATCCGGTGCATAAGGTTTCCATTCTTCCCCGCGGCCGGGCAGGCGGCTACACCTTGATGCTGCCGAAAGAGGATCGTTATTATGCAACCCGGTCGGAGCTGCTGGATCAATTAAAGACCTTTTTAGGCGGCCGGGTGGCTGAGGCGGTGGTACTGGGAGAAATCAGTACCGGTGCACAAAACGACTTGGAGCGGGCTACCGAAGTGGTGCGAAAAATGATCTGTGAATATGGCATGAGTGAAGTGCTGGGACCGATTACTTTTGGTCATCGACAGGAACAGGTGTTTTTGGGCCGGGATATATCCCGTGACCGGAATTATAGTGAAGAAGTGGCCTATTCCATTGATAAAGAAGTGCGGCGCCTAATTGAAGATGCTTACGAAAAAGTGGAGCAGATACTCAAGGAGAATTTGGAAAAGCTTCATGTGATTGCTCAGGCTTTGATTGAGCGGGAGACGTTGGAAGCTGATGAATTGGAACAATTGCTAAATAAAGGCGTAATTACCGATAAAGCTCCGGCTTCGGAGGAAGCCAGCCCGGAAGCGCCGGCACCGGCTGCGGCCGATGTTCCTTCTGAATCGCAAGACGAATCCGTGCCCAAAATCGTTTATATTTCCCGGCGGGAGTAAACCCGATTGAGGTGATAGCATGTCGTCCAGAAGGTGGATTCCCAATCTTTTTACAGTTATTAACCTATTTGCCGGTTCCGTTGCCATCTTATTGGCGTTTACCGAGCAGTGGCTGCTGGCTGCCGTTCTGATTTTTGCCGCAGCATTGTTTGACAGTGTGGATGGCCGGGTGGCCAGACGGATGAATGTGACCAGTGAATTTGGCAAGCAATTGGATTCCTTGGCTGATTTGGTCTCCTTTGGCATTGCTCCGGCAACGATTGCTTTTTTGCTGCAATTTTTTCGTCTCGGCTGGAGTGGTTACTTATTGACCGCTGTGTTTCCCGTTTGCGGGGCATTGCGGCTGGCACGGTTTTCAATAGGACACAGCCGGACTTATTACTTGGGACTGCCCATCACCATCGCCGGTCCCTTGCTGGTCATTGCTGCCTTGCTTGGGCAGGACTGGCCGCTGGAGCTTCAGGAGATTATTTTGCTTGTGATGTCCGGCCTGATGATTTCTACGATTAAAGTGCCTAAAATATAGGGAAAGACTTGGCCTGTGCCAAGTCTTTTTACCAAATGAGACTATGTAAAACCATGGGGGTGTTTATTGGATGAGCGAAATTTTATTGCATTATACCCGCGGCGGTAAAGTGGAAAGCATTCATCGCGGCGATGTGGCGGTAGTAGATGTAACGGGAAAAATTATTGATCAGATCGGCGATCCAAAGCGGCCGATGTTTTGGCGGTCGGCGGCAAAACCATTTCAATTGCTTCCTTTTGTGGAACGGGGAGGTATTGAAAAGTTTCATATGACCGATGAAGAGGTTGCCTTGATGGCTTCTTCCCACAGCGGCGAAGCGGAGCATGTTGAACTGGTGCAGCAGGCTCTGGCCAAAGTCGGACTGACAACCGATTGCTTGGATTGCGGTCCGGCAAGGCCGATGAACAGCCGGGCGGCCAAAGCGCTCATGCTGCAAAAGCAGCCCTATCAGCCGGTGCACAATCCCTGTTCCGGCAAGCACACGGGGATGCTTGCGCTGGCTACTATGCTGGCGGTTCCTATTGAGGGTTACACCGATCCCAAACATCCAGTACAGAAAATGATGCTGGCAGCAGTAGCCGAAAGTGCCGGACTGCAGCCTTCTGATGTGGAAATCGGTATTGACGGCTGCGGCGTGCCTGTATTTTATCTGCCCCTCAACCATATGGCGCTGGCCTACGCCCGCCTTGCCAAACCGGAGGAAGGTAATTGGGGTGAGCGGGAAGCTGCGGTGCGTACGATTCGCGATGCAATGCTGAGCCATCCTAGCGTTGTAGCTGGAACTGGGAGAATCGATACGGTGTTGATGAAGCTGACAAAAGGCCGGATTTTGGCTAAAATTGGTGCCGAGGCAGTCTATTGCCTGGCATCCGTACCGGATGGGATCGGTATTACTTTTAAGGTGGAGGACGGCAGCTACCGAGCGATTAATCCGGTCGTGATCGGTGTGCTGAACCGGCTGGGGCTTTTGTCAAAACCGGAGCATGAAGCCTTGCTGGAGCAATTCCCGCCAATCCTAAAGAATCATCGCGGCGATATTATCGGCACAGTGGAAACCATGTTTTAAAAGCAAATAAAAAGAGGTTGTTGCGTAGCGAAAAAAATCGTTGGCAACAGCCCCTTTTTATTTATTTGTCATCAGGGTGCGGCATGTGGAAGTGTCCTCCCCAATGATGGGGAAAAGCCGGCCGTACATCCTGTAAATCTTGTTTAAAAGTGTCGGAGTCAACTCCCAGATTGTCGGCCACATCCCGCCAGGTATTGTTGATCTTTTTCTCATTAAGGACATCGTTGATTGAACTTCCTGTATTTTGCGCCAATTCATTGGCCATGGCAATATCCCGGGGATGATAGCCCTGCTGCAGCAGGTCAAGGACAGCTTCTTTGTCCATGCCCAGCTTGGTGTTAAGGCGGGCAGCGGCGATGTTTTGTCTGGCAGCTTTTATTTGTTCTTTGGTAATGCCCAATTTTTCGGCTACATCCCGCCAAGTGTTGTCGGTTGTTTTATAACTGATTACTTCATCCATGGATTTGCCGCTGGCATTGGCTAGAAAGGCAGCCCGGCTGATATCGCGGAAATTCATGCCTTTAGCCTGATACTGCAGGATAGAATCCTGACTAACGCTCAGGTCTTCCGACAGGCGCTGGGCCATCTGCTCCGGCGTAGGCTTCTGATGCTGGCATTGCCGGTAGGCCGGACGGCTATCACGGTCGTTATTTTCGGCAGCGTTGACCAAGAATGGGGCTGATGCTCCGGCCAGAATGAATGTTCCGGCCAAAATTCCGGCAAGAGTTTTTTTAGATAGTATTTTCATTTGAATCCCTCCGTTTATTTTTAGTCAACCAGCTTCTTTGCTGATGAGCTTAGTATAATGGAGAGATATGACAAATTTATGACATAAGGGAATTTTATTCAGCCAGGACAACGGGCAGGGTAAAGGTAAAGGTGGTTTCTTCCTCCGGAATGCTTTTGACGCTGATATCGCCGCCCATGGCGACAACAAGTTTTTTCGTAATGGCCAGCCCCAGGCCGGTGCCGCCGTCCTTGCGTGAGCGGGATTTTTCCACCCGGTAAAATCGATCCCAGATATAAGGCAGATCGGCGGCGGGAATGCCGTGGCCCCGGTTGCTTACAGTGATGGCAATCATGCTGCTGCCGTCAGGGTGAATGCTGATGCCAATGGAAGTGTTAGCCGGGGCGTAGCGAATCGCGTTGCTGAGCAGATTCAGCAGCACTTGGGCAAGACGGTCCGGGTCAGCCCAGACAGCAGGTAAAAAGGAAGGAAGCTTTGTGTCCAAAAATAGATTTTTTTCTGCCAGGAGAGGGGTTTGCTTTTCCAATTCAGCAGGCAGAAAAAGGGCCAGATTAATCTTCTCTTTTACAATCCCCAGCTCACCGGCTTCTAGTTGGGCCATATCCAGCAGATCACGGATTAACCGGTCGATACGGTGGGTTTCGCTGACAATGGAATTCAGGTAACGCTGCTGCTGCTCCGGAGTGGTAACCAGACCGTCCTGGATGGCTTCGGTCAGGGCCTGAATAGAGGCTACCGGCGTTTTGAGTTCGTGGGATACATTGGCCAGAAAGTCCCGCCGGTTTTGCTCCGTATGAGCAAGGGAAGCAGCCATGTTGTTAAACGTATTTCCTAAGCTGCCGATTTCATCATCGTTGGTGATATGGATGCGGCTTTCGTAGTTGCCCTTGGCGAAGTTATGGGCGGCCCGGCTGATGGCGGCAATGGGTTTGGTCAGGCCGCGGGACATAAATAAGCCGACGGCGGCAGCAATGGCAATTCCCAGCAGCAAGGCATAAAAAAGTAATTGTTCCAAGGCATCGATGGTTTTATTGACGCCGGTAATCGGCGCATATAGAAATAATGCGGTTGGTGTTTGCATTCCCGGGACAGGCAGGGCAATAACAATGGAAGGATCGGCTTGATGATGGGAAGTGCGTACCCAGGACTGAGGTGTGCCGGCAAACAGTTCATTGCTTTTCGCTGCCACATCCGGGGGGGCTCCTTTTTTCAGCCACCTTTCGGGCGGCTTTCCTGCCAGAATCGTTTCGTCCCGGTCACTGAGCCACATCATGGAGCCGACTAAATCACCTAAAATTTTCAGTGTGGCGTCAGAGGGCATTCGGCCTTCTCCTAAGGCGGGGGACATCAGGGCAATGGCGAAGCTGCCTTTTTGCATCAGGTCATCCCGCTTATTTTCCACCACATGCTGTCGTATTAGAAAGGTCATTAACATCCCCAGAGTGATGGTGCTAATCAGGATTACGGCAATATGGGACAATAGCAGCTTACTAAATATAGAACGGCTCATTTGGCAACCGCCTCGAACTTATAGCCTATGCCCCAGACAGTGTGAATATAGGTAAAACGCTCGCTGTTAATTTTCTGCCGCAGACGCTTAATGGTAGCATCCACAGTGCGGTCGTCACCGCCAAAATCGTAACCCCACACATTGGTCAACAGCTGTTCCCGGGAAAAAGAAATACGGGGATGCCGTAGCAAAAACAGCAGCAGATCGAATTCCTTTGGTGACAGGGTGATGGGACGACCATCCTGCATGACCGACTGCCGGGCCGGATTTACAGCCAGTCCGGAATCTTTGAGACTAAAACCCGTATCCTCAAGCAGCCCGCTGCGCCGCAGTACGGCTTTGATCCGGGCTACCAGTTCCCGGGGACTGAACGGCTTGGTAACATAGTCGTCAGCGCCAAGGGAAAATCCGGTCATTTTATCCAGCTCGGCACTTTTCGCTGTGAGGAAAATGACCGGGACGGGACGTTTGATAGAGCGGCAGATATCCCAGCCGGATAATTTTGGCAGCATGACATCCAGCAGCAGCAGATCAGGCCGATGCTGTGTTTCGATATCCAGAGCCTGGTCGCCGTCGCCGGCTGTAAAGACGATAAACCCCTCCTTTTCCAGATAGAGCTGTACAACTTCACAGATATTCGGCTCATCATCGGCAATTAAAATTTTTATACTCATAATAACCTCCTGCTACTTGTCCGTTGTTCGGGAAAATGGTATCATAGACAGAGAAATAAACCAAGGGCGGCACCGGAATGGGCCGTACCCAGTAAGGCAAGTTTTCATAATTTCATATTCTATCAACCGCTTAGATCCCGTGGGACTGAGACGGAATGTAAAAGGATCATTTTGTTGGTTACTCGGGTTGTCTTGTGTTGCTCTGCTTTGCCAAGGCTGCCCCATAACGGATGATGGTTCCCTGCCTTCCTGTTGATGTGAAACGGGAGGGTATTTTTAGTTTACAGGGAGGGACATACATTGAAAGTGATCAGTCAGGTAGCAGAGCTTCGGATGCTGTTGAAAAATGCCAGGCAGGCGAACCAAACGGTAGGCCTGGTGCCGACTATGGGATACCTGCATGAGGGACATCTCACCCTTATGCGGCAGGCAAAGCGGGAACAGGATGTTGTTGTCGCCAGTATTTTTGTGAATCCCCTGCAATTTGGGCCGAATGAAGATTACGCTGTTTATCCCCGGAATTTGGAACGGGACGGTGAACTGGCAGCCGGTGCAGGGGTGGATATTTTATTTACTCCCCGGGTAGAGGATATGTATCCTCAGGGTTACGAAAATGTGCTGTCCTTTGTGGAAGTTACCGGCATTACGAAAAAGCTTTGCGGGGCTTCCCGGCCGGGACACTTTCGGGGTGTCACTACGGTAGTTGCCAAACTGTTTAACATTGCCCGGCCGGATGCCGCTTATTTTGGTCAAAAGGACGCCCAGCAGGTTGCGGTTATCAAGCGTATGGTTGCCGATTTAAACATGGATATTCGCATTGTCGCCGTACCTATCGTACGGGAAGCAGACGGACTGGCCTTATCTTCCCGCAACGTATTTTTAAATCCGGCGGAACGGCAGGCGGCTTTGGTCCTGCACCGCTCCCTGGAACTTGCCGGTGATCTTCTTGCCGCCGGACAACGGGATGCGGCAGGTATCAAGGCCGCTATGGCCGGTTTGATAAACAAAGAGCCTTTGGCTGCTATTGAGTATATTTCGCTATGCGATTTAAAATTCCTGGAAGAGTTGGCTGAAATCGAATCGGCTGCATTGATAGCAATTGCTGTTAAAATTGGTAAAACAAGGCTGATTGATAACCGGATATGGAGGGGATAACATGTTTCGGACCATCATGAAATCGAAACTGCATCGGGCTACGGTAACCGAAGCCTGTTTGAATTATGTAGGCAGTATTACCATCGACGAAGATCTGATGGATTCGGCCAATATTTTTACCAATGAAAAGGTACAGATTGTAAATAATAATAATGGCGCAAGGCTGGAGACGTATGTGATTCCCGGGGAGCGGGGGTCGGGAGTGATTTGTCTGAATGGCGCCGCCGCTCGTTTAGTACAGCCCGGTGATACGGTGATTATTATTACTTATGCCGTAATGGAGGAACGGGAAGCTAAGATTTTTCAGCCAACAGTGGTATTTTTGAATGAGAAAAATCAGATTTCCGGCAGGAAGACAGTTGAAAACCATGGAGAAATCGGCTGAATTTGACAGAATGTTAACGGTAATATATGATTGAAGATGACAATTTGATGCGCAGCGCCGGTCTATGGCCTGTGCATCAAGACTTTCAGGGTCTTGACCAGGGGGGATGGAATTGCGTACTCGCATACTGCAGATTTTGCGCCAGCGTTTTGGTGAATACATATCAGGGGAAGAATTAAGTCAGCAATTTGGCGTATCCCGGACGGCGATTTGGAAGCATATCCGGGAATTAAAGCAGGCAGGTTATGATATTGAAGCTCATTCCCGCCGGGGATACTGTCTGCGGCAGGCTCCCGATCTGCTGCTTCCGGCCGAAATACGAGCCGGCTTGCAAACGACAGTTTTTGGCCGGGAGACTCATTATTTTTCTGTTACTGAATCAACGAACATCGCTGCGAAAAGATTGGCGGCGGAAGGTTGTCCGGAAGGTACGATTGTGGTAGCGGAATCTCAGCAGAGCGGCAGGGGAAGATTATCCCGGGGGTGGTTTTCTCCTTTTGGCAAGGGAATATGGCTGTCGATAGTCCTTAGACCTCCCTTTAGTCCGCAGGATGCCCCTAAGTGTACTTTACTGGCAGCGGTCGCCCTTAACCGGGCTATCCGCAAGGTAGGCCGGATAACGTGCGGGATCAAGTGGCCGAATGATATTTTGTATCAAGGGAAAAAATTGGTCGGAATATTGACGGAGATGAGTGCCGAAATGGATGCGATTAACTATGTCGTTATTGGCGCGGGAATTAATGTCAATGTGGCTCAGAATGATTTTCCGGCGGATTTATCCCCCATTGCGACCTCGGTGTCGGCAGCCGCCGGTCAGCCGGTAGACCGGGTGATTTTACTGTGCGAAATTCTTCATCAGCTGGAGCTGAGTTATCAAACAGCCCTACAGCAGGGTTTTGAACAAATCCTTGCTGATTGGCGGGAACAATCCATTACCCTGGGACAAACTGTCGATGTATTTGGCCTCAATCATAACTTTAGCGGGATTGCTCAGGATATTGACGGAGAGGGAGCTTTGCTGGTTAAAACAGCCGACGGCATCGTGCGGGTTCTGGCCGGTGATGTTTCCATCAGGCCGCGGCCGGCGGACTAATAGAATAGCAGCAATCGGGAACAGGAAAGGAGGCGAAGAAAGCGTGGCAGTAAGAAATATGGCATTATGCGGTCTATTCGCAGCGCTATTGGCTTTAAGTTCACAGGTCGTGATTCCCTTAGGCCCGGTTCCCCATACGCTGCAAATCTTTTTTGTACTTCTGGCCGGTATGATTTTGGGCAGCCGGTTTGGCGCCATCAGCGTTTTGGTCTGGGTGGCTTTGGGTATTTTTGGATTGCCTGTTTTTGCTCAGGGGAAAGCCGGTTTGTCGGTAGTGGCCGGGCCTACCGGTGGCTTTTTGCTCGGGTTTGTCTGCTGTGCTTTTGTAGTGGGGTGGCTGACGGAACGGACAGAAGGTTCCTATGGCCGGACGGCGGCAGTTATGCTGCTGGGCTTGGCGATTGCTTATGGAATTGGTTTAATCGGATTTATGTTCAGTTTTAAATATTTTTTGGCAAAGCCCATGAACTGGTATACGGCAGCTACTTTGGCTGTTATTCCGTTCTTGCCCTTTGATTTAATAAAAACATTGATGGCCGCCTATATTGGAGTGCGGATTCGTCGGGCGCTGATTCATTCCGGACTGGTCGGTACCCATAAATGATTATTTTCTTTTTATCCGGGGAATATAACGTATACAATGGGGATAAACGTGCGTGGGAGGACTTTATCGATGCTTTTAGTGTTTGATATCGGCAATAGTAATATTGTGCTGGGAATGTACGATGATCATCAATTGCTGCAGCATTGGCGGATTTCTACCGACAGGTTGAAGACCGGCGATGAGTATGGGATGTTGTTGAATAATTTGTTCAACTATGCGGGGATGACGATACAAGATGTGACAGCAGTTATTATTTCTTCCGTTGTGCCGCCGCTGGTGGTACCAATTTCAAAAATGTGCCAGCGCTATTTTGGTGTGGATCCATTAGTGGTGGGACCGGGTATCAAAACCGGAATTTGTATTAAATATGAAAATCCCCGGGAGGTGGGTGCCGACCGGATTGTGAATGCAGTGGCGGCTTATGATAAATTTGGCGGGCCGCTGATTATTATCGACTTCGGTACGGCGACAACCTTCTGTGTCGTCGCAAAAAACGGCGATTATCTAGGCGGCGCTATTGCACCGGGAATCGGAATTTCCACCGAGGCATTGTTCCAGCGGGCGGCGAAGCTGCCCCGGATTGAACTGGTCACACCGAAAACCGTGATTTGCCGCAATACGGTAGCCAGTATGCAGTCCGGCATTATCTACGGATTCGCCGGACAGGTGGATGAAATTGTCCGCCGCATGAAAAAAGAGCTGGGCAGTGATGCTTATGTAGTGGCAACCGGTGGCCTGGCAAATATGATCGCCCATGAATCGTCGACGATTAATGTGGTGGAACATTTCTTAACACTGGAAGGCCTGCGAATTTTATACGAGCGGAATTCGTGAATAGTAAAGTACAACTTTGGCACTTGGAAGCCGGTTTCGGCTGGCCTCCAGGTGTTTTATCTTAAAATGGACAAGGAGCGATTGCATGCAAATTGGCGCGATTCCTTTAGCTCATCAAGTCATACTGGCGCCAATGGCAGGTGTTACCGACCTGCCTTTCCGTTTACTGGCCAAAGAGATGGGCTGTGCTTTGGTATATTCGGAAATGGTCAGTGATAAAGGCCTGCTATACCAAAATTGCCATACGATGCATATGCTGCAAAGTAATCCCGGAGAACGACCGGCGGCGGTGCAGATTTTTGGCTCCGAACCGGAGAATATGGCAGCAGCGGCCCAAATTGTTGAGCAGTCAGGTGCCGATATTATCGATATTAACATGGGTTGTCCCACGCCGAAGATTGTTAAAAACGGGGAGGGAGCGGCGTTAATGCGTCAGCCTATGCTAGCGCAGAAGATTATCGCCGGTGTTGTAGCAGCGGTAAAGGTGCCGGTGACAGTAAAGATTCGCAAAGGCTGGGACGATGCTTCCGTAAATGCTGTCGAAATTGCCAAATTAGCGGAAGCTGCGGGAGCGGCGGCAATTGCCGTTCATGGCCGCACCAGGGAGCAGTTTTATACCGGTGCGGCCGATTGGCAGATCATCGCGGCGGTGAAACAGGCGGTAGGAATTCCTGTAATCGGCAACGGCGATATCCGGACGCCTTTGGATGCTCGGCGAATATTGACGGAAACCGGCTGTGATGGCATAATGATAGGGCGAGCTTCTCAGGGGAATCCCTGGATATTCCGTCAGATGATTCACTTTCTTAACACAGGAGAGCGGTTGCCGCCGCCGACACTTGGCGAGAGAATGACAATTATTTTGCGGCATTTGGAGATGCTGGTGGATTTTAAGGGAGAACATATTGGGATTCGAGAAATGCGCCGGCATGCGGCGTGGTATACGAAAGGACTGCCTCATTCCGCCGAGCTTCGTCTGCGGTTTAACCAGGCGGTTTGCAAGCAGGATTTTATTGACGTACTGGAAACATTGCAATAAGCAATGACAGTGGATTTTCGGGTAGGTGTGGCTTATGGAGCAGATGCTGATAATGCCGGTGGCCAACGGGGTTCTGCCCCGTCCTCATGGCGGAAAAATTACCGGGATGTTTATTATGGAACACGGCGGCAAGATTTTGTCCGATGTAGGCGCGGGACATGATATTTTTGTCTGTTCCTGGAGTGTGGATAAGGAAGAACTGTATCCGGTTGGGGTTACAGCCCGAATTATGGAGCTCTCACCGGAAAGGGCGGCTGATGAAACCGGACAGGAAATACCTGTGCTGATGGCGGTATTGGAGGGGCGGGAGCATGCCCGCTGGCATACTCTTCGTACAGCCGGGTCTTATTTATTTTCAACTGATGTCGAAATTATGAATTTAGCTAAAATTCACCAGGAATACCCCAGTATTTCTGGTGCGGGATGGATGCCGGCAGGCGGTTATACCGAGTTTCGGGGTAAAACTGATATACCGGTGACGATTTATGGCTCTGATCTGGAAAATGGCGAGGAAGTCAGCGTCAAAGCCAATCTGGGCGGCCTGGTAAAGCAGGAGCAGGCACATACGATTGAGCATGCCGTCATCCGGGCTTTGCGGACTTGCGGTTTGTGTACGGCACGTACCTTATTGGAATCTGTCAGAAAAGAAACAGAAGAACTAAAGCAATCGGTAGAAACCAGCATCCGTTATCGGCTGCCGGAGGTCTTGGGACGAACAGCTACCGGCGCTTGTGGAAATGCTATGACTAACCTGGCTCAGTTTTATTTGACTAAGGGGTTTATTGACAATGTTCAGGCCGGCAAGTCTTTAAACGAATCACTGGATAAGGCTCGCCGCCATACGATGTCACAGTTAACTCAGGACTTGGGGTTGACGATGCAGCCGGGACTGCGGGTTTTGCAAGGACTGAAGAAGGGTATGAGCCATGACGATACACCCTTGAAGCTGGAGACTTGTAAAAAAGTAATCAGGCGTTTCCCTTTTGATCCCTGGGAATAGTCAGAGGTTTCTCCGGGTATTACAACTGCAGACTAGTAAAGCTGCCGGGGAAATAAACGGCAGCTTTTTACGTTGAGAAAATTATTTAAAAGTGCTAAAATATGCATGTGCACAATATTGTGTACATATACTAAACTTAGACAGTCAAACAGGTCTGGTTCATTTTCCGGGAAACTTGCAGCTGTTTGAGCCGTCATAATGGGAGATGGTGGCGTATGCTGCTGCGAATTGGAGAAAAAATTATTAACCGGCATAAAATTCATCAAACTGTAGATGTCATGCTGGAAATGAGGAGCAAAGGTTTTTCGCAGCAGGAGGTAGCCAAACGGATTGGCATCGATCGCACCGTTATTTCAAAGCTGGAAACATTAGGGGAAGTCCGCAAGGGCGGGCTGGTGGCTTTAATTGGCTTTCCCATAAAAAACTGTGAAGCGATTGAGGCGATGGCCCGGCAGGAAGGTATCGATTTTTCCTTGCTATTGTCGGAAAAAGAACGGTGGGAGTTTATTGAAAATAAAACCGGACTGGAACTGTTCAACACAACTATGAAAATTATTTCCGATCTCCACAAATATGATATTGTCATCATTCTGGCCTCCAATATGCGAATTAAGTTGGTGGAAACATTGCTGGACAAAGAGATTATTGGAATCGCAATTGGCGCTTCGCCAATTGCGGATGATAAATATGTCGATCCGGAAATGGTGCGGGACATTATTCATCAGCTGCGGTTTTAATGGGAAATGTTCCGGCGATAACCCCTTAGAAAACTGTTGGGAGTCCATGGTACAGGGGAGCAATTGCAGTTTTACGGGAGGCATAGATACATATGAAACGAGTAGTCAGCGTCAGTCTGGGTTCATCCAGACGCAATCATCAGGCAACGGCGGAATTTGGCGGTGAAATGTTTTCGATTGAACGTATCGGTACCGACGGGGATAAGCAGAAAGCCATTGATATGATTCGGGAGCTGGATGGAACGGTAGACGCATTCGGCCTTGGCGGCACAGATTTATATATCTTTGCCGGCGACAAACGGTATACTTTCCGGGAATCGGTGGAGATTGCCGCAGCAGCAAAAAAGACGCCGATCGTTGATGGCAGCGGTCTTAAAAATACTCTGGAACGGCGGGTGGTACAGTATTTGCAAAACCAGGCCGGCATCTGTTTTCAGGATAAACCGGTGTTGGTCGTATGTGCCGTAGACCGGTTCGGATTGGCGGAAGCTTTGGTAAAAGCCGGTAGCAAGGCAGTATTCGGCGATTTGCTGTTTGGGCTGGGCTTGCCAATACCAATTCGTAGTTTGGCCGGTTTGGCCCGGCTGGCGCAGGTCATCGCGCCGGTGGTTACGAAATTGCCGATTCGTATGTTTTATCCTACCGGCAAGAAGCAGACGGAGAATAAACCGTTGTTTAGCAGTTATTTTCATCAGGCGGAAATTGTCGCCGGTGATTTTCACTTTATACGCCGTTATATGCCAGCTGATATGAAAGGGAAATGGATCATTACCAATACAGTTACGGCTGAGGATGAGCAGTTTCTCGCCGGGCGGGGAGTTTCTACCTTGGTCACAACCACACCGGACTTGGGGGGGCGTTCTTTTGGAACGAACGTGCTGGAGGGAGTTTTGGTAACTCTTGCCGGTAAACCGCCCCAAAAACTTACGGTGGATGATTACGAGAAAATTTTAGATGATATCGGGCTTGTGCCGAGAATCAAGCAACTAGCGTAGCAATGAATCGATTGCGCTGCGCTTCTCGTAAGATAGGGGAAATTTAGGCGTGCTGATTAGAATCAGAAAGCTTCATGTTTCTTTCTGGTTCTGAATGAAAGGAGCGTGTTTGTTTGGAAAAATTCGCTTTTATTGTACATCCGTTTACGGCAAAAGATTTTGGACGTAAATTTTCTATTGCTAATCATTGGTCGGATGGTTTTATTGAAGGATTAATAAAATATATACCACCGTTTAAAGTTTCTCATATTACGGGGATTGAGTCGCCCTTTTCTCGGGCTGAGGGGTGGCTTATCGGTTGTCCTCTGACATCACGACAAATGGTGGAAATGCCGGAGGACTATGTTATCCGGAAGATTATTAAGGCGGGGAAAGTGGCCGAAAAGCTAGGGGCGAAAGTGGTTGGTCTGGGATCGTTTACTTCCGTCGTCGGCGATGCCGGCATTACCATCGCCAAGAACCTGAATATCGCCGTAACGACCGGAAACAGCTACACTGTGGCAACAGCCCTGGAAGGAACGCGGGAAGCGGCTAAAATAATGGGGCATAACCTGGCTAAGGCCAATGTTCTGGTATTAGGGGCAACAGGATCTATCGGTGCCGCCTGTGCCCAAATTTTAGCCCGAGAAGTTCGCTACTTGACTTTAGCAGCAAGGAACGAAGGAAAATTGGAAAAACTTGCCGAGCAAATTTTGCGTTCCACAGGATTAGCCGTGCGAGTTACGGCGAATACTAAGTCTGCTTTAAAGGCAGCTGATATTATTATTGCGGTTACCAGTGCGGTTGACAGCATTATTGAACCGGAGGATTTAAAGCCGGGTGCGATTGTTTGTGATGTGGCTCGTCCGCGAAATGTTTCCCGGCGGGTAGCTGAGGTCCGCAATGATATTTTAGTCATTGAAGGCGGTGTGGTTGAGGTCCCGGGGCAGGTTGATTTTGGCATTAATTTTGGCTTTCCTCCGGGAATGGCCTATGCCTGTATGGCGGAGACCATGACTCTTGCTTTAGAACAGCGGTATGAAAACTTTACGTTAGGCCGGACATTGACGGTAAAACAGGTGGAAACTATTTCTCACTTGGCAAAAAAACATGGTTTTAAATTATCGGGGTTTCGAAGCTTTGAGCGAGCGATTACGCCGGCAGAGATTGCAGCCATTAAGGCCAACGCCGCTGCCAGCAATACAAGTCAAAGGAGGGAAATTATCTAGAAAATATTGACAAACAGAAACATTATGCCTATAATTATTCCATAAGAGTGGGAAAGCGAGCTTATACATCTAAAGTGTCAAGTTATTCACTTGACACTATTTATATTGTCTGTATTGGAAGTCTTTGTTTCCTACTAACAAAAAGTTAACGGTTAGAATACAATAGAGAAAAATGGTTTATGGTGAATTTATTTTTAAAGGAGAGCAAAAATATGGCGGAAAAACAGACGATTCTTACAGCAGAAGGATTGAAGAAGATTGAAGAAAAGCTTGAACATTTGAAAGCTGTCCGTCGCCGTGAAGTCGCCGAAAGAATCAAGCAAGCTATCGAATTCGGTGATATCAGTGAAAATTCAGAATACGAAGATGCGAAGAATGAACAGGCATTTATCGAAGGAGAAATACTGACCTTAGAAAAGATGCTGCGAAATGCCAAATTAATTGAAAAAGGCGACACCGATGTTGTAACCGTAGGCTCTACTGTTGTTTTAAAAGATTTGGAGTTTGGCGATGAATTGGAGTACACGATTGTAGGTTCGGCAGAAGCAGATCCAACGGAAGCAAGGATCTCCAACGAATCTCCGGTTGGTGCGGCGATCCTTGGCCAAAAAGTCGGTAATATCGTTGAAGTAAATGTTCCTGCTGGAATTTTGAAATATGAAATTATAGCATTAAACGGCACTCATTAATCCGGTAAGTGCTATTGGGGGAGAATTTATCAGATGACAGATGTAAATGACCAAGTAATTCAAAACAATGAAGAAATGAGCGAAATGATGCAGGTGCGGCGAGAAAAATTAGCGGCGATAGCAGCCCGGGATATTGAACCCTTTGGCCGCAACTATGATTTCACCCATCATGCCGCCGATATCCAAGCTCAGTTTGACACGCTGGAGGGTACGACTGTCCGGCTTGCCGGCCGGCTGATGGCGGTAAGGGGCCATGGCAAGGCCAGCTTTGCCAACTTAATGGATATGTCGGGTACAATTCAGCTTTACTTTCGTCAGGATGTTTTGGGAGAGGAAGCTTATGAATTATTTCGTTTGCTGGATATCGGCGATATCATCGGGGTGGAAGGAGCAGTTTTCAAGACTCACCGCGGTGAAATTAGTGTAAAAATTGCTAAATTTGAAATTTTGGCTAAGTCGCTTCGGCCTCTGCCGGAAAAATGGCATGGATTAAAGGATGTTGAGCTTCGCTATCGTCAGCGGTATCTCGACTTAATTGTAAATCCGGAAGTACAGCAGACTTTTGTGACCCGCAGCAAAATTATTAAATCTCTGAGGCGGATTCTTGATGACAAGGATTTTTTAGAAGTTGAAACCCCCATGATGCATCCCATTGCCGGCGGCGCAGCCGCCAGGCCTTTTGTCACTCATCATAATGCTTTGGACATGACGTTATATATGCGGATTGCGCCGGAATTGTATCTCAAACGCTTAATTGTCGGCGGCTTTGAAAAGGTTTACGAAGTGGGACGGGTTTTCCGGAATGAAGGTATCGATATCAGGCATAATCCCGAATTTACCTTGGTAGAACTGTATCAGGCTTATGGCGATCATGAAACCGTTATGAAGTTGACGGAGGAAGTAATTGCCGGGATTGCCCAAGAAGTATTGGGAACTACTAAAATTACTTATCAGGGGCAGGAAATTGATCTTACGCCACCCTGGAATCGGCTGACAATGACCGAAGCAATTAAAAAATTCTCCGGCGCCGATTTTTCTTCAGTGGAAACAATTGAACAAGCCAGGACAATCGCTGATGGCTTAAAAATCACATATGAGGATAATGACGGTATTGGCGGTATTATAAACAAAGTATTTGAATCGGTAGCGGAAGAACATTTGCTTCAGCCCATCTTTATTACCGGTCATCCTACTGAAATTTCACCGCTGGCTAAACGGAACAAGGATAATCCGGAGATTACGAATCGGTTTGAGGCATATATCTTTGCCAGAGAAATAGCCAATGGATTTTCTGAATTGAACGATCCGATTGATCAGGAAGGACGTTTTCTGAAGCAGGTAGCCCAGCGGGAATCCGGGGATGATGAGGCCCATATGATGGACAAGGATTATGTGACCGCATTGGAGTATGGCATGCCGCCAACAGGCGGTTTGGGGATCGGTATTGATCGTTTGGTAATGCTGCTTACCGATAGTTATTCTATTCGTGATGTTATTTTGTTTCCTCATATGCGTCACCGCGAGTAATGACCGGAAAGAAACCGCACAGGCGGGCGTAAGCGGTTGCCTGTGCGGCTTTTTTTTGCATAAGTTGACAAATAATAGCCGGTATGATAACATAATTTATGCATTGACAAATAAATGCAAGTTAGTTACATTAGTGAATGATATTGACATGACATATTGATTGTGTTAATATTACTAAGTTGTCGCTTATTGGCGGCAAAAGGTACCAAAAAAATATGTTGACATAACCGAAATGGTTGTGGTAATATATAAAAGTTGTCTCGGGTAAGCGTGCCGTCCATGGCACACCCTCGACACTAGCGCATCCATGCGCGTCGTCGCAAACGGCAGCAGGCTGAGAACAGCCGAGTGTTCCTTGAAAACTAAACAATGTAAGTAAGGAAAAAAGCCAGATGTGCGGGAACGCTCGTCACGGAAGTGACGAAGTTCCGAAACAATAAATTCTAATGATACATTATAAGAGCCATCAAAGCTCTGTAAAATACACTTTTATGGAGAGTTTGATCCTGGCTCAGGACGAACGCTGGCGGCGTGCCTAACACATGCAAGTCGAACGGGCAGTTCGGATGTTGGACCTTGGATATTGGATAATGGATAAAGAAATAAGTAATTACTTGCTTTAATCCGGGATCTAACGTCTAAAGTCCAATATCTGAACTGTTAGTGGCGAACGGGTGAGTAACGCGTAGACAACCTGCCTCAAAGCTGGGGACAACACCGCGAAAGTGGTGCTAATACCGAATGTGATATCACCAGCACATGCAGGAGATAAAAAAGATGGCCTCTGAAGATGCTATCGCTTTGAGATGGGTCTGCGTCTGATTAGCTGGTTGGTGAGGTAACGGCTCACCAAGGCGACGATCAGTAGCCGGTCTGAGAGGATGAACGGCCACATTGGGACTGAGACACGGCCCAAACTCCTACGGGAGGCAGCAGTGGGGAATCTTCCGCAATGGACGAAAGTCTGACGGAG
>JBDKTO010000071.1 GCA_039680175.1 Veillonellales bacterium
CTGCCGCCGGTGATCTGGCTCCACGGTCATGAGTGCACCGGGTGCGACGAAGCTTTTCTTCGTTCCCAGACCCCCTTGGCATCCGACGTTGTCTTGAACATGATTTCCCTGGAAAGTATGGAAGTTATCGGTGCCGCCGCCGGTGAGACACTGGAGCAGCACACCGCTGACACGATGAAAACGTATGCCGGCCAGTACCTGCTAATGGTGGAAGGAGCTGTGCCGCTGGCGGATAACGGTATTTCCTGTATGGTAGGCGGCAGACCCTTTGTCGAAGTGGTAAAAGAAGCGGCCAACGGAGCGGCGGCAGTCATTGAAGTCGGTTCCTGCGCCGCCTGGGGCGGAATCCAGGCGGCAAAGCCAAATCCGACACAATCAGTAGCCGTCAGCGACGTCATCAGCGGCAAACCGATTATTAAAGTACCGGGCTGTCCGCCCATACCGGAAGTACTAACCGGAGTCGTTATGCATTTTGTGTTGTTCGGTCAGCTTCCGCCGCTGGACAGTAAAGGGCGGCCCAAGCAGTTTTTTGGCAATCGCATCCATGATACTTGTTACCGGCGTGCTTTCTTTGATTCCGGAATGTTTGTGGAAAAATTCGATGATGCAGGCAGTAAAGCCGGCTGGTGTTTATACAAAATGGGCTGCCGGGGACCGGAAGCCTATAACTCCTGCGGCAATATGCGCTGGTGGAACGGCTTATCCTATCCCATTCAATCAGGCGCCCCCTGCATAGCTTGCGCTTCCAATGATTTTTGGGATAACGACCCGCTATTCCAGCGGCTGCCCAATATTCCCATTCCCAACACCGTTGCCACCGCCGATAAAGTCGGTATGGTCGCCGCCGGCGTTGTGACCGCAGGAGTCATTGCCCATGGCGTTGCTTCGGCGATTCAGCATAAAAGATATAAAGACAAAGAAGAACATAGAGAGTAAGAAGGGGAGACGCCAATATGAAACGTATCGTTGTTGATCCCGTCAGCCGGATCGAGGGACATTTGCGTGTGGAAATAAAAGTCGATGAGGCTAGCGGTAAAGTTCAGGATGCATTATCCAGCGGAACGGCCTGGCGTGGGATTGAACTGATTTGCAAAGGCAGGGATCCCCGGGATGTCTGGGCATATGCCCAGCGGATTTGCGGAGTGTGTACGACAGTGCACGCCTTAGGCGCCTTGCGGGCCGTGGAAGACGCTTTGGGGATTGAAATTCCGAAAAACGCCAACTACATCCGGAATATTATTTTCGCTTCGCAAACCGTACAGGATCATCTGATTCATTTTTATCATTTGCATGGCTTGGACTGGGTCAGTCCGGTGGAAGCGCTTAAAGCGGATCCGGCAGCTGCCGCCGCACTCCAGAACACGGTTTTGGATAAATATTCCCTGCCCCTCGCAGGGCCTATTGAAATCAGCACCGACGCCTATCCGAAAGAATTTCCCAAAGCGACCACTGCCTATTATAAAGAAATACAAGCCAAAATCAAAAAAATTGTGGACAGCGGGCAGCTGGGCATTTTTGCCGCGCATTACTGGGATCATCCCGACTATGCTCTCCTGCCGCCGGCAGTTCATTTGATGGCGATAGCCCATTACCTGAACATGCTGGATAAACAGCGGGAACTCGTTGTTTCCCATGTCGTCTTCGGCGGGAAAAATCCTCATCCCCACTATATTGTCGGCGGTATGCCCTGCTCTATTTCCCTGAACGACATGAATGCGCCGGTAAATGCCGAACGGCTTGCCGCAGTGGATACTTCGATCAATCTGGGCATAAGCGCTGTGAATTATTTCTATCTGCCCGACTTGCTGGCCATTGGTGAAGCCTATGTGAAAGCCGGCTATATTGACGGCGGCGGCTTAGCCAAAGAAAGAGTATTAGGTTTCGGCGACTTACCCGATGAAACCTATTCGGGAACCAGTAACGGCAGCTATCATAAAAACCTGCTGCTTCGCTCTGACGGCGTAGTGGAGAACTTCGGACAGGGGGTTGCCAACGCAGTATTTTATCCCTTCAATCCGCAGGATCTGGCGGATCCCGACGTATTGTCGGAAGGAGTAGAACATTCCTGGTATGAATATCCCGAAGCAGGCCAAGATTTACATCCGTGGAGCGGTATTACCAAACCCCGCTATACCGGCCCGAAAGAAGGAACGAAAACCAGCTGGAAATTCTTAAATGAAGACGGCAAATATTCCTGGCTGAAAACGCCGAAGTGGAGAGGAAAAACGGCAGAAGTCGGTCCGCTGGCCAGATATATCATCGTCTATACGAAAGTGAAGCAGGGCGTGATTCAGCCTACCTGGGTGGAAAAAATGATGGTGGATCAGATTGAGGCGGTATCGAAACTGTTAAATGTACCGGCAGAGAAATGGCTGACCTCCACAGTCGGGCGAACCGCCGTACGCGGGCTCGAAGCTCAACTATTTGCCTATGTGAATAAGTACTTTTATGCGAAACTAATCCAAAACATCCGTTCCGGCGATACAACCGTGGCCAATATGGATAAGTGGGAGCCTTCGACTTGGCCGAAAGAAGCGAAAGGAGTCGGATTGCATGAAGCTCCCCGCGGCGCACTGAGCCACTGGGTTGTCATTAAGGACGGCAAAGTCGCCAACTATCAGGCCATAGTGCCCTCGACCTGGAATGCCTGCCCCAGAGACAGCAAGGCGGGTTACGGGGCTTATGAAGCCAGCATGATCGATACAAAAGTCAAAATTCCGGAAAAACCGCTGGAAATATTAAAAGTGATCCATTCCTTTGATCCTTGTCTGGCCTGTGCCACGCATTTATTCAATGCGGAGGGCAAAGAAATTACGGTGATTCATTCTGATTCCTATACACGGGATTAACCCCCGGTATAAGGGACAAGGGGAGGGAGAAAACTGATGGACGACAATGTGATGAAACCCTTTTATGTATTTAGTCCATTTCTTCGAGTCTTTCACTGGATTATGGTTGTTTCCATCCTGATTTTATTTGGTACCGGCCTGTATATCGGGAACCCGGGCTATATCGGGTCATTGGGGATAGAACCAACCTTTGCGGTGGATAACATATTTTCCATGGAAAATATTCGCTATATTCATTTTGCGACAGCGTTTATCTTTATGTCCACGTTTATTTTCCGCTGGTATGGCGCATTTGTAAATAAAGGCGACCGCTTGTTTCCCAAACCCTGGACCTTTGATTATTGGCTGGGAACGCTGGATGTGGCCTTACATTATATGTTTATTACGCCTGAACATCGGCCCTATCTGAGGAACCATATGGCCAGGGCCGGGTATGCTTCCGTCTATGTGCTGATCTTCATCGAAGCAGTCACCGGCTTGGCCATGTACTATATGATTGAACCTAACAGTATACTTGCCATCGTTTTCGGGCAGTTCAATTATTGGTTGATCAACGAATACGTTGTTCATCTGCTGCACCATTATGTGGCTTGGGGTATTATTCTGTTCGCCATTACCCATATTTATATGGCGGTACGGGCCGATTTAACGGAAAACGGCGGAGAAATCTCCAGCATGTTTTCCGGCATTAAATATTTGCATGTCGATCCGGATGATATAGGAGATATTGATTAAGAAGTCGTCTGCCGCGAACATAAGATTACATTCGTCACTGTCTTCCCCAATTAGATTTGATATATGTGTCTCAATCGAGGGGCTGACTGACTATAATTCACGGCTTATGAGGTGCAATTAACTTTATCCAGTCTATAAACGCATCCACAAATTTTTGTAAAAATTCGCGTGTTTTTTCATTAATAATCGGATTTTTATCATCGAAAAGTGACCATGACTGGGGTGATTTCCCATCATCATCAAAATCCTGATTGTACATTGGAAGATCACCAATTTTGATTTCTTCCATTTCGAAAGGTGCAGGTACCATAGATTGTAATGTGAGATACATTTTTCTGCTAAACGAATCTTTGCGCAGACTGCCGATAAGAACGCCAATTTTTGTAACAGCCATATGAATCCTCCTTATTCATAAATAATTTTTTACTTCAATAAAAAACTGATTTCCTTTATTGTTTTGCCTTACTGCAATAATCGACTAGATAGGCAATTGACTGGTAACTGATACCACTATGATCCGCCAAACCGATTTCGCACGTTCGGCTGTTGGAGAATCCCCAGGTACAGTCGTTAGGAAGAGCTTCTTTTAAATGCTCCAGAGCAGAATCATTCAGTTCGGGAACTTCAAAACCTTTGTCGCCGGCAAAACCGCAGCAATGCACTTTATCCGGGATAATCACCTTTGCGGCGCAGAGTTCACCAATGGTACGGAACTTTCCGGCTAATCCCATTTTGGTGGCACTGCAGGTTACATGAATGGCTATGGGCTCCGGTAGTTTTGTAAATTCCAGTACCTCCAGCAGGTAGTCATGAATAAATTCTACTGTGTCCAGTATCTTCAGACGCTTAGCCATAACCTTTTTCATCCGATATACGCAAGGACTTGTGTCGCATAGAACGGGATATTTACCGTCCTGAGTGCAGGTAAGCAGTACCTTTTCCAATTCACCGCTTAGTTTGTCGGCTTGCTCAAAGAATCCCTTGCTTTCAAAAGGCATACCGCAGCATAACTTGTTCATGTCTGGCGGAAAAATTACTTCAAAATTTGCTTTAGCAAGCAGCGACAGCATGACTTCGCTTAATTGACGCTGATCCCGGTCGTTTAACGCCGGGCCCATTGTCCGGCTTAAGCAGCTGGGAAAGTAGACAATTTTTTGCCGACACTTCCGGTTCGACGGGGTCTGCCCTGGAGTCGCACCACCTCGCGGCAGCCATGGATTCCATTTTGGTATTCGGTCGCCGCTGAGCTTTCGGATACCCTGAGATAGACCGCCCATGGCGCAGCTTCCAATTATCCGGTGGGCAAGGTGAACTCCGGCCAAGCCCAGTTTGGCAAAGGTAGTGATTCCGGCAAAATGTTTTCGTGCGAACTTGGCTGCTTTGCGCTGCTTTTTAGTTGTCCGACAGGAACGGAGCTTTTTGGTATGTGTACCGGTATTAATAGAAAGCGGGCAGTTGATTTCGCACAGGCCGTCGGCAGCGCAAGTTTTTTCACCAAAATATTCATAATCCTGTTTCAAGCGGGTGAGCCGTTCTTCGTCTTCGCCTGTCGCTGTTAGCCGGTTGATTTCCCGTTGGACAACAATACGCTGCCGGGGGGTCGCTGTTAAATTTTTGGAGGGGCAAAGGACTTCGCAGTAGCCGCATTCGATGCATTTATCCACTACATCGTCGGTGGCCGGCATTGCTTTCAGATTCTCCACATACAGAAGAGAATTTTCCGTTAAAATGACCTCCGGATTCAAAATGCGATTCGGATCAAAGGCTGTTTTGAGCCGCTGCATCAGGCCATAGGCTTTTTTCCCCCACTCCATTTCAACGAAGGGGGCCATATTCCTGCCCGTGCCATGTTCCGCTTTTAATGACCCATGAAAACGGTGGACCACCATATCGCAGACATCATTAATGAGCTTTTGGTAACGGTTTCTTTCCTGAGCGGAACTAAAATCCTGGTTAAAGACGAAATGTACATTTCCGTCCAGTGCATGTCCGTAAATGATACCGTCCTCATAGTTGTTTTGGTTCATAATCAGCCGCAGGGCTTCAACGGCATCCGCCAGTTGATCTCTGGGGAACGCCACATCCTCAATTATAACCGATGTACCAACGGGCCGTATTCCCCCTACGGCTGGGAAAACGCCGGCCCGGATATTCCAGAGCTTTTCGTATTCCGCTTTGACATCGGTAAAGGTGATGGGCAGCAAAGATGGTATCTCAGTCAGCCGCTGTTCTACAGCCGCTATATTGTTTTTTAAGGCGGCAGCAGTTTCGGCACGGGTTTCAACAAGCAGTGCCGCCGCTGATTCAGCCAGCGATTTTAAGTATTCCGGCATGCCCGGCCGGTCTTCAACCGATCGCAGGGAAACCCGGTCAATGAGTTCAGCAGCCGCTACCAGAGGCTTATCCAGCTTCATTACAGCTAAACACGCTGTCTTGATATCCGGAAAGATCATTAATGAGGAAGCTTTATAGGTGTGATCCAAAATGGTGCGATAAGTAATCTCGCTGATGAAGCCCAAAGTGCCCTCCGAGCCGATGAGCAAATGGCTGAGAATAGCAAAGGGATCGGTAAAATCGACAAACGCATTGAGGCTGTAACCGGTTGTGTTCTTGATTTTATATTTTTGGATTATTTGATTTTTCAAACCCGGGTCAGTCTGAATTTCATCACGGATGTCGGTTACTGTTTTCAGCAATTGCCTGCGGGATGACGCAAAGGCCTGGCGGGATGCTGTATTACCGGTATCCAGCAGCGTTCCGTCGGCGAAAATGATTTTCATTGATTCGACGGTTTTATAACTGTTGTCTGCCGTACCGCAGCACATGCCGCTGGCGTTGTTTGCCGCAATTCCCCCGACCATAGCGTGGCGGATGGAGGCCGGATCGGGACCGATTTTGCGGGAATACGGTTTTAGGTATTCGTTTGCTTCGGAACCGATGATTCCCGGTTCCAGTGTTATGGACATTCCGTCAGGAGCAATGTGGTACCCATTCCAACCACCGGCCAATACCAGTAAAACCGAATCGGTTAATGCCTGACCGGACAGACTTGTACCTGCCGCCCGAAAGGTTACCGGGATTTTCCGTCTATCCGCTGCTTGCAGAATAGCGGCTATTTCGTCTGTTGATCGCACTTTTATTACCAGTTTCGGATTGATCCGGTATAAACTGGCGTCTGTTCCGTAAGCAAGACAGCGTATAGGATCGGCAAAAATTCGGTTGTAAGGAACTTTTGTTTTCACTTCCCGGCAGAATTCCTGATATTGTTCCGGTAATCTGTCCCAATCTTTTTGGCATATTCCTGAGTTCATAATAATCCTCCCTGCTCCGGTATAAATTAGCCGGGCATACTCCGTTATTTCCTATTATAGAATAATAATTATCCACTGGTACCGATTATCCTCTTTTTAAACTAAATATAATTAAAAAAAATAGAAAAAATAATTCAAACCTCACTGATTTGCAGCTATAATCCTGCCGGATATCTACAACTGCATCCACATAACGGCAGCCTCTTTGATCTGATAAACTAAGAGGTACTTTTTTTCAAGCAGAAGCTTTCGATATTTTCCTACCGTAAACAGTGGATCAATTTGTCCCGTATTTCTTTCTGGAAACTGTTCCAGAAATTGGCTTTCTCTCGAAGGCCTCAATAAGCCGCAAGGCCGCTGCCCTTCTCCTGCTAATTGGGTCATAGCTGCTGCTAGTGAATTTTTAGGTTGACTTTTCTAATTTGTTTTTATACAATACAACTAATTAAATATAATATATCCATGTGAAGATTGCGGGAGAGATCTGATTTCAGGCGCCGAAGGAGCAAGCTGGCAAAAACTCTCAGGCAAAAGAACCGTAATCGAATGGAACTCTGGAAAGACTGCTTAGACGGCACCCAAGGGGTAACTGGTTATCCGGTATTCTCTCAGGTAAAGAAGACAGAGGCCAACTTTAATGGTTGGTTTCTGTCTTTTATTTTTTTGCTTATGAAAGACATATAAGTTCATAAAAGAAAAGCTTTAAGAGCAGACGGATACAAAGACGTATTTTCATGGTTCTATTTGTGTAAGTCTGCCTTTTAATTTAGTCAAAATAAGGGGGAAAAACTATGGGGCAAGGGAAAAAGACGCCGTTATATGAAGTGCATCAAAAATATGGCGGTCGGATGGTCGAGTTTGGTGGCTGGCTGCTGCCGGTGCAGTATTCGGGCATTAAAGAGGAACATCAAGCGGTGAGGACAAAAGCCGGTCTGTTTGATGTATCTCACATGGGAGAGGTGTTGGTGCAAGGACCTGAGGCTTTGCCTTTCTTGCAACGATTAGTGACGAATGATGTGGCACGGCTAGCTGAAAATCAGGTGCAGTATACGCCAATGTGCTACCGGGAAGGGGGAACGGTGGATGACTTGCTCATTTATAAGTATGCAGAAACTGAATATTTGTTAGTGATTAATGCAGCAAATATTGATAAGGATTGGTCCTGGATGCTGGAAAATAGTCAAGATTTTAAGGTGCAGTTGACTAATAAATCGGATCAAATTGCGCAAATTGCTTTACAGGGGCCTAGAGCACAAGAGATATTAGCAAAATTGACAAATGCACCGCTGGAACAAATAAAATATTATTGGTTTATCCCGGAAGCTGAGTTGCTAGGGAAAAAAGTAATAATATCGAGAACCGGCTATACCGGCGAAGACGGGTTTGAAGTTTACTGTGAACCGGAAGACGCGGCTTATATTTGGGAGCAGCTTATGGAAAAAGGCAAGCCGTTCGGCCTGCTGCCGGCCGGTCTTGGCTGTCGGGATACCCTGCGGTTTGAAGCTTGTTTTCCTTTATACGGTCATGAACTTTCTATTGATATTACTCCGCTTGAAGCAGGGTTGTCTATTTTCGTTAAAACGGATAAGGAAAATTTTAATGGCAGGGAGGTATTGGCAAAGCAGAAATCTGAGGGAGTATCCAAGAAAGTTGTTGGGATAGAAATGATAGGCCGAGGAGTTGCACGGGCTCAATATCCTGTCTTTGTAGAAGAAAAACAGGTGGGCATAATAACAACCGGTTCCTATGCACCAACGCTTGATAAAAATATGGGGTTGGCTTTACTCTCGACGGAGCAGTCCGCTATCGGCCAGATGGTAGATGTCGAGATCCGGGGCAAAATGATATCAGCTAGAATCGTGGCAAAGCCATTTTATAAAAGAAAGGGGAAATAAAGATGAATATTCCAAAAGAACTTAAATATTCAAATGATCATGAATGGGTGAGGCTGGAAGGCGATACAGCCGTTGTCGGCATATCTGATTATGCCCAGTCGCAGCTGGGGGATGCAGTGTTTGTTGAATTGCCGGAGGAGGACATAGAGGTATCTGCGAAACAAGGTTTTGCAGTGATTGAATCCGTTAAGGCCGTGTCGGATATTTATGCGCCTGTCGCCGGAAAGGTAATTAAAGTCAACGAGGCTCTTGCCGACGCACCGGAATTGATTAACCAGGATCCGTATGGTGAAGGCTGGATTGCCGTCATTCAAATGACGGATAAAAAAGAACTTGATGAGCTTTTGGACAGTACCGCTTATGAAAAGCTGATAGCCGAGGGAGGAGAGTAGTCATGCCTTGGAGTTATTTACCGCATACCGCGGACGACAGGCAAGAAATGCTGGATGCAATCGGTGTCAAATCGAGCGGTGATTTATTTGATACGATTCCGGATAAGCTGATGTTAAAAAATAAGCTTAACTTGCCGAAGCCTTTATCGGAAGCAGAATTGGTAAAGAGTATGCACAAACTGGCTAAGAAAAATTGTAACATACAGGAGTATGTCTGCTTTTTGGGCGCCGGTGCCTATGACCACTACATTCCCAGTGTAGTTGACCATATAGTGCGCCGTTCGGAATTTTACACGGCGTATACTCAGTATCAGCCGGAAATATCACAAGGGTATCTGCAGGCCTTGTGGGAATATCAGTCCATGATTTGTGAAATCACCGGTATGGAGGTGGCCAATGCCTCTATGTATGACGGTGGGACGGCGGCGGCTGAGGCGGCTATGATGGCTTGCAGCGCATTAAGACGCAGTGAGGTTTTAGTGGCGAATACCGTTTCTCCCAATTATCGTGCCGTGATTCGGACGTATGCCGTTGATCGCAATTACTCAGTAAAAGATATTGGGTACAAGGACGGGACGATGGATCCTATCGTGCTTGAGCAGAGAATCGGCAAAACAACAGCGGCGGTTATTATCCAATCTCCCAACTTCTTTGGTTCAATGGAGGACATACATAAGATTTGCGAGTTGGCGCATGCACAGGGAAGCTATGTGATTGTGATTGCTGATCCTATTTCATTAGGAATTTTGGAAAGCCCGGGAGCATTAGGAGCCGATATTGTGGTCGGAGAAGGGCAGAGCATGGGAATTCCTCTGTCTTTCGGCGGTCCCTATTTGGGGTTCTTCGCCGTCAAGGAGAAATTAATGCGCAAAATGCCGGGACGTATTGTGGGACAGACGGTCGATACTAATGGCAAGCGTGGTTTTGTTTTAACCCTGCAGGCGCGTGAACAGCATATCAGAAGAGAAAAGGCAACCTCCAATATTTGTTCCAATGAAGCGTTGTGTGCGTTAGCATCTTCCGTCTATTTAGCCGCTCTGGGCAAACAGGGATTTCAGGAAGTTGCGTCACAGTGCTTGCGCAAGGCACATTATGCCTATGCGGCACTCAGTAAGCTAAAAGGATGCGAGGTTGTCTTTAACACCCCGTTTTTTAAAGAATTTGTCCTCAAGCTGAATAAGCCTGTAGCCGCGGTGAATAAAAGCTTATTAAAAGCCGGGATTCTAGGAGGACTGGATCTGGGACGCTATTATCCGGAGCTTGACCACTGTATGCTGCTGTGTGTCACCGAAAAAAGGTCGAAGACGGAAATTGACAGTTTAGTCACTGAAATGGAGGCGGCATTATGAGAGACAGCGAGTCGCTTATTTTTGAGATTAGCAAGCCCGGGCGGTTGGCTTTAGATTTGCCGAAATGCGAATTGCCGCGTGAGGAAAGTGAAGCAAGCATTCCCGCCGTATTTTTTCGCAGCAAGGCGGCCGAACTGCCGGAAGTAAGTCAGCTTGATTTAGTACGGCACTATACCGCGTTATCCCAAAGAAACTTTGGGGTGGATTCCGGTTTTTATCCGCTTGGGTCTTGCACCATGAAATATAACCCTAAGGTCAATGAAGATATTTGCAGGTATCCGGGGTTTGCCGATATCCATCCGCTGCAGGACAGCGATACTGTGCAGGGGGCATTGAAGGTTTTGTATGATATGGAACGGTATTTGGCGGAAATCTCGGGTATGGATGCGGTGACCATGCAGCCGGTGGCAGGCGCGCATGGCGAACTGACAGGTCTTAAGCTTATTCGTGCTTACCACCGCAGCCGCGGTGAGAACCGTACCAAGGTAATTGTGCCTGATTCCGCTCACGGTACAAATCCGGCCAGTGCAGCTGTCTGCGGGCTGGAAATTGTTGAAATTAAATCCAATGAGGATGGTTCCATAAATCTAGATGCATTAAGAAGTGCGGTGGGTTCGGATACGGCAGCCTTGATGTTAACAAATCCAACTACTTTGGGGCTGTTTGAAAGCCAGATTGAAGAAATAGCTCAGATCGTTCACGCGGCAGGCGGCTTATTGTATTATGACGGGGCCAATATAAATGCCATTATGGGCATCGTACGACCGGGCGATATGGGCTATGATGTGGTGCATCTTAATCTGCATAAAACATTTTCAACGCCCCATGGCGGCGGTGGACCCGGCTCCGGGCCGGTAGGAGTAAAAAAAGACCTTATCCCGTTTTTACCCGCACCGGCTGTAGTATTTGACGGACAAAAATATGAATTTGATGATAACCGGCCGCTTTCTATCGGTAAAATGCAATCGTTTTACGGCAATTTTGGGGTTATTGTACGGGCCTACGCTTATATCCTGACTATGGGGCCGGATGGTTTAAGGCAGACCAGCGAGGATGCCGTGCTTAATGCCAATTATTGTCTGAGTGAATTAAAAAATGATTATGATGCACCCTTTAAACGGCACTGCATGCATGAATGTGTACTTACGGCAAAGCACCAGAAGCAATTTGGGGTACGGACACTCGATATTGCAAAACGGCTTTTGGACTACGGCTATCATCCGCCGACAATCTATTTCCCGCTGATTGTGGAGGAAGCTATGATGATTGAGCCTACCGAGTCGGAAAGTAAAGAAACGCTGGACGGATTTATTAAAGTTATGCGTGATATTGCCGCCGAAGCCAAAGAAAATCCGGAGAAGGTCCTGCATGCCCCGCAAAGCACGGTTGTTGGCAGGCTGGATGAGACCAGGGCGGCCCGTAAGCCGGTAGTAAGATGGAACCCTTAGCGAAAAGATTTCAGGCAGGCTGGAAAATTCGCAGCGAAAATTTTAGCCCTGAAATCTACTGTGCTTATCCGAGAAAAACAAAGGCCGTCAGCGTTACGGGATCAAAATGTGAGCTTCATTGCAGCCATTGCGGCGGGCACTATTTAAAGGGCATGACGCCGCTTGCCGATGCTTTAGCCGGTGAGGACAATGCGGCGAGTTATTTAATTAGCGGCGGCTGTGACAGATTCGGCAAGGTGCCGGTAGCGCAGCATATTGAGAAAATAAAGCAGCTGAAACACGATAAACAGCTGAATCTGCATGTCGGGTTAGTGGATCAGGAGGATATCGCAGCGATTGCCCAGGTAGCCGATAAGGTGTCGTTTGATTTTATCGGTGATAATGAAACCGTTCATGAGGTGTTAGGTCTTAACCGGTCTGTTGAGGATTATGTTGCTTGTTACCGGAATTTGCGCAAGCAATGCAGTGTTATTCCTCATATTTGCATCGGTTTAAGGGGCGGACAAATCAGCGGCGAGTATAAAGCTATGGAGCTTCTGAAGGATATGGGCGTGGAAGGGCTGACTTTTATTGTTTTTATGCCTACGCCAGGCACGAATTTTGCCGCAAAGCAGCCGCCTGACATTGGAGCGGTCCTAGACATATTGCTGAAAGCCAGAAAAGAATTCCCCAATGTGCATCTTGGCCTTGGTTGCATGCGGCCAGGTGGAAGCTATCGAGCAGAACTGGATTCATTAGCAGTCCGTGCCGGTATAAATTCTATAGTAAATCCTGTGCCGGAGGCAGTTCGAGTCGCGGAATATTTAGGATTATCGGTGGTAAAAAGAGAGGAGTGCTGTGTATTTTGAATACCGAAAAATGGAAGCTTTCGTTAGGCACAGCCTGTGTTATCGGCAAAAAGCAAATAAAAGCAGAGACTTTGCCGACCACCGCATATGTGATGATTGGAGAAAAATGTCGCAATAATTGCCGCTTTTGTTCACAGGCCAGGGAAAGCAAGGCGGGAAGCAATAAGCTGTCGAGGATTACCTGGCCAACTTTTGCGGCTGATGAAGCCGCGGCAGATATCGGTAATGCATACTTGGCAGGTAAACTAAAACGGGTATGTCTGCAAGTTGTAAATAATGGCGACAGCTTGGAAAAAACAACGAGTAGTGTTATCAAACTTAATAATATAAACAAGGAACTTCCTATCTGTGTGACAAATGATGTCGGGACGGTGGAACAGGCCGCACAGCTTTTGGCCGCAGGTGCCGATAAAATAAGCATTGCGCTGGATGCGGCAAATCCTACGGTTTACCGGCAGGTCAAGGGGGGCGATTGGCAAAAGCGATGGGATTTACTGTATTCCTGTGCGAAAGCACTGCCGGGACGGGTTGCTACTCATCTTATTGTCGGGCTGGGCGAAAGTGAACAGGAGCTGATTAACCTCCTTGCTGATTGTAAAAATGCAGGGATTACCGTCGGCTTATTTGCTTTTACGCCGGTAAGGGGAACAGCATTAGGCACAAAACAGGCACCGCCTATTGGCCAATATCGCCGCTGCCAGATTGCCCATTATTTACTGCGCAAGGGGTATAATCAAAGTGTTTTTCATTTTCAAGAAGGCAGGCTGGTTTCGTGCGAGGTGCCTGATTTCAAGGGGATTTTAGCGGATGGTATTGCCTTTGAAACCAGCGGCTGTCCGGATTGCAACAGACCGTTTTATAATGAACGCCCGGGCGGAATCATGTACAACTTTCCCCGTAACCTTACGGTGGCGGAAACGGCACAAGCCATAAAAGAAAGTGAATTGTAAAGGGAGAGACTCATATGTGGCGGGTAATTGATACAGGTTTAATGGATGCGGCAGCCAATATGGCTATTGATGAAGCGATCCTGCTGTCACACACGCGGGACGAGGTTCCTCCAACCTTGCGGTTATACGGTTGGAAACAACCGGCTGTTAGTTTGGGATACTTTCAAAAGTCGCAGGACGAAATTGATTTGGAAGCCTGTGCCGAGCAGGGAATCCCAGTGGTCAGAAGAATGACCGGAGGCAGGGCGGTACTTCATGATGCCGAATTGACCTACAGCCTTGTTGTCAAAGAAAATAGTAAAGACATTCCTAAAAGTATTACGGCTTCCTATCGTTATTTTAGCGGCGGGCTGATAAAAGGGTTGAACAAGCTGGGAATTAAGGCGCAAATGAATATGCCGCGCCAGGCTTACGGACAGGGCAGGCCAGATCGTCACCATACATCAGCGGCTTGCTTCGATGCCTCCTCCCACTATGAAGTTACCTACGAAGGGAAAAAACTGATTGGCAGCGCCCAAGTACGAAAACAAGGTGTGATTCTCCAGCATGGTTCCATTTTGCTGCGATTTTCTCCTGAAAAACTGATCGGAATCTTAAAATGGAAGTCTCCGGCTCAACGAGCGGCAGCAGCAAAACTGCTGGCACAGAATGTGGCTTCGCTAGAGTTGGCTGGGCAGGGTATTAAACGGCAAACCTTGTGTTCCGCTATTATAAGCGGCTTTAGCGAGCAACTGGGAATCAATCTTATTCCCCAGGAACTTTCGGCAGAAGAAACAGCAGCCGGCAGAGAATTGGCTGCTGTGAAGTACAGTCAGGCAAGCTGGAATTTGAAGCGATAGACGGGAGGAAACAGAATGGATTATGACGTTGCAGTAATCGGCGGGGGCCCGGGAGGATATGCTGCCGCTATTAAGGCGGCAAAGCTGGGAGCCAAGGTTTTGTTAGTAGAAAAAGAAAAAATTGGCGGAGTTTGTTTGCATCATGGCTGTATTCCAACTAAGACCTTGCTAGATAGTGCTGAAAAATGGCGCCAACTGCATAGTTTGTCTGAGTTTGGACTGACGGCGGATAATCTCGCTTTTGATTTTACCAAGGTTAAGGAACGGATGAATCAGGTAATTTCTCAGCTGGAACGTGGTATTTTGCAAATGGTCAAAAGCAGTGCCGTTGAAATAAAATATGGTACGGCGGTTTTAGAAGCACCCCAGGTGTTTAAGATACAATCTTCTTCTGCCGACATGGAACAATATACGGCACAAAATATTATTTTGGCTACCGGATCGGAACCTATAGGACTGCCCGTGCCCGGCAGCAATTTGGCAGGAGTCCTCAATAGTGATCAAGTACTTTCCCTGACAGAGGTGCCGCGCAGCATGGTGATTGTGGGAGCCGGTGCAGTGGGACTCGAGTTCGCTACCGCCTTTAAGTCCTTTGGCTGTAATGTTACGGTGGTGGAAATGATGCCGCAAATTTTACCCGGAGCAGACAGTGATATCGTAAAACGTTTAGGCTTTTTAATGCGGAAACAGGGCTTCAAAATCCTGACAAATACCAAAGTAATTCGTTTGGCGCAAGGCGATGACGCGCTGGAAATCGAAGTGGACAATGGTAAAAATGCCCAAGTCTTAACAGCGGAAAAAGTACTGGTCGCGATTGGCAGAAAGCCTCTGACAGAAGGGCTGGGCCTGGAAAGAGCCGGGGTGAAATACAGTGCTAAAGGGATTGAAGTTGATGCGAAGCTTACGACTAATGTCAAAGGAATTTACGCAATCGGTGACGTAACGGGTAAATCCATGCTGGCGCATGCCGCGTCAACGGCTGGAATCGCAGCGGCTGAGAATGCTCTCGGCGGTCAGGCGGCTGTAGATTTTAGTGCGGTGCCCGCTTGTGTATTTACAACGCCGGAAGTGGCAATGGTGGGATTAACCGAGCAGGCCGCTGCTGCGAGCGGGCGAAGTATAAAAATTAGCAAAGCCAACTTTGCAGCGAACGGTAAGGCTGTTTCTATGGGTCAGATCGACGGGTTAGTTAAAATTATTGCCGACAGCGGCAATGATCAAATTTTGGGGATGCATATTCTGGGACCACATGCGAGCGATTTAATCATGGAAGGCGCTTTGGCTGTTACCAACGGGCTTAGAGCGAAAGACATAGGCAGGACGATTCATCCTCATCCGACTATTTCGGAAACGATAATGGGATGTATACATGGTTTTGAAAGCCCAAAGGTTTATTAGGCGGAATAAAAAAGTAGTACAACATTCTTGCCGCTGTGAGGGGAGGTTCATATGGGAGTATTTGATGTAGTTGGTCCGGTGATGATTGGCCCATCCAGTTCGCATACCGCAGGAGCTGCCAGACTTGGAAAAATGGTGCGTAATATTTTGGGCGAACAGCCAATAGAGGCCATAATTTATTTATATGGCTCTTTTGCCCAAACTTATAAAGGGCACGGGACAGATAAAGCCTTAGCGGCGGGACTTTTGGGCTTTTCGGCCGAAGATCCGAGAATTAGGGAAGCATTGACGCTTGCAGTACAATCGAATATGAAAATTGCATTTAAAACGGTAACTGATACAGGGTACCATCCGAATACGGCAGAATTTGAACTTCGGGGCCAGTCCGGTAAAACACTGAAGGTTGTCGGTGCTTCCGTTGGCGGGGGCAAGATTGTTGTCAGCAAAATTAATAATTACGATGTCGAAATTACCGGCGAGTACTTTACTTTAATTGCAATTTATCCCGACAAACCCGGAGTTATTGCCGCAGTCAGCCACATGCTGGCCCGATATAATGTGAATATTGCCTTTATGAAGGTTTCACGCCAGGAAAAGGGAGAGCAGGCATTGATGATTGTACAAACGGATCAGCTTATTGATGAAGAAACGCTCTTTTCCATAAAGTCGTTACCGGTAATCCATTCAGCGTTGGTGGTACAGCCGTTATGAAGGAGGCAACATAACATGATTCATTTTAAAAGTAGTGCCGATTTGGTAGCGCTGGCTGAGAAAACAGAGAAGCCGCTTTCGAATATTATCTGGGAGTGGGAAACCGAGAGAAGTGAGAGCCTGCCAGACAAAGTATGGGAGGAAATGAAAAAAAGACTCCATGTTATGAAACAGGCTGTCATGCAAGGGATGAATCAGCCGAAAAAATCATTTAGCGGATTGGCCGGCGGTGACGCCTGCAAGTTAGCGTCGGGCAACAGCTTCATCGGTCCGGTCGTTGCGAAAGCAACAGCCTACGCAATTGCGGTAAGCGAAGTCAATGCCACTATGGGGCGGATTGTAGCTTGTCCTACGGCAGGTTCCTGCGGGATCGTTCCGGGAGCCATTTGTGCCGTACAGGATTTTTTGCATTGCAGCGATGACGTATTGGTGCGGGCTTTGTTTACGGCAGCTGGAATCGGACAGGTTATTGCTGATAATGCTACCGTTTCCGGTGCCGTGGGCGGTTGTCAGGCTGAATGCGGCACAGCAGCAGCCATGGCTGCCGGTGCTGTTGTAGAAATGCTGGGTGGGACACCCGGACAGTCGGCACAGGCACTCGCTTTGGCACTGAAAAATATGTTGGGGCTTGTCTGTGATCCTGTTGCCGGACTTGTGGAAGTGCCTTGTATAAAACGGAATGCTTTTGCGACTGTTCATGCTTTGGTGGCAGCTCATATGGCGCTGGCGGGAATTAAAAGTATTATACCTGCAGATGAAGTTATTGCTGCTATGTATCAGATCGGCTTAGATATTCCTCGCTCTTTAAAGGAAACCTCTAAAGGAGGTTTGGCAAAGACACCGACGGCTTTGCGCTTAAAGGAAAAGCTGTGATTAACTTATCTGTGGTGAAGTTCATAGGATGGATATACTTCGTATTTTATTAGCTGTCAGAATATGTATATTTGTCGATTTATGATGTATTGACAAGAAAAAAGGCGGAGAATATAATAATGGCAATACCATAATTTAATATTAAAAGAATGAATCGTTTTCAGCAGTAGAAAAGGTAGTATGTTTATTATTTAGTATTTAGTATCTTAATTGAATAAGGGCAACGATGCTCTTAAGAGAGAAAATCTCTTAAGAGTTTTTTATTTGCCAACTTTTTCATAATTTGATTTTTAGATAAAAATCACAGTAGTAACTGCAGCAGTTAATTTATTATTTATTTGCGTTGAGGATAACTTAGTTTGATTTATGAAAATCTCTCAGTTAGTTTATTGCTAATAATGATAGGGGGATTACGCTGTGAGTAGAATGATTGATAGAGAGTTGAATTTGCAATCTATGGATTTGTCAAAAATATTCGAGGTGATTATTAATTCGGAATTTGATGAAGTAACTATAACCGATCAGAACGGTGTTTTTATTAGTGTATTTAAGACATGTAATAACAATTTTGGAATTGATAAAAACAAAATGCTTGGTAAAAGCGCTTATGATCTGGAAAAAGACGGGGTCTTTTCTAAATCAGTGACTCTCAGGGTGTTAAAAGAAAAAAAGAAGATATCTTTGGTGCAAGAAACTGCGGCAGGAAAAAGGTTGCTGGTGACAGGTATGCCTTGCTTTAATTCGAGTGGTAATTTGATGGGGGTCATTAATGTATCAAGGGATATTACAGAATATGAATCGCTACGCCAAAGAATTGGTGAAATAGAAGGTATTTTAAAGTGGTACAAAAAAGAATTTCAAAAGAGGCAGATTCTTAAAGAAAATTTCTTTATTGGTGAAAGTAGAAAAATGGAAACGACAATCAATCTGATTAATCGTGTTGCTGATACAGATGCTACGGTAATATTGACGGGAGAAACGGGCGTTGGTAAAAGTTTTTTTGCTAGGTCTATTCATCAATTAAGCAATCATAGAGATAAACCGTTTGTGCAAATAAATTGTAGTGCAATTCCTGAAACATTAATGGAATCGGAATTATTTGGTTATGAAGAGGGGTCCTTTACTGGAGCCAGTAGAAAAGGGAAAAAAGGATTGTTTGAAATAGCCCAAAATGGAACAATTTTTTTAGATGAAATAGCGGAAATTCCATTGCATTTACAGGCAAAATTACTTAATGTTCTTCAAGAAAAAAGATTTTATAAAATTGGCGGAACTAAAGCTTTTGAGGTTCAGGCGAGAATAATATCGGCAACCAATAAAAACCTAATGGAACTAGTTCGAGAAGGGCGCTTTAGAGAAGATTTGTACTTTAGGCTGAATGTTATTCCTATTCACATTCCTTCATTAAAAGAACGAATTGAGGATATTCCAAATTTTGTATATTATTTTCTTGAAAAATTTAATAAGAAATATGATGTTCATAAACAGATTACAGCGGAGGTGTATCATATGTTGATTAATTACTCCTGGCCGGGAAATATTCGTGAATTAGAAAATACTTTAGAAAGATTAGTAATTACTTCCAACGGCGAACTTATTGATAAAACAAATTTATTTTTGCCCATAAAAGCCGAACAAACAGCGGACACAATCTTTTCTTTAGATACGGTAATTCCTTTAAAACAAGCATTAGAACAGTTAGAAGAAAAATTGCTGACGAAAGCTATGGGACAATGTAAGACAACCCGTAATGCGGCAAAAATATTAGAAATTGATCAGTCAACAGTTGTAAAAAAACTTAAAAAATATCATAAAACTGTAGTTTTATAATATTTGATTGGTGAAGATAGAGTAAGGCCAAATACAAACGCGGTTTGATGCCGATAGTCATCATCAGTGGCGTAAACGGCTAAAAAGCGATGACGACGGTCATCGTTTGATGAAATAATTCCTTCAAGCGATATATATGTAGGATTAAAAGGATTGATAAAATACGATTTTAATACTAATAATCCCGTAAAATAAATAAATTTAAGAGAAACCTATTGGCACGATAATTGCATATATTTTAAGTAGTAATTTAAAGACAGATCTTTTGTTAAAAGGAAAATTCTACAAAAATTTTTAGGCAATGACGCCGTTGAATGTCTGAGTATATACAGATAATTTAACGGCGTTTTATATTGGGAGGGGATCAACATTAAAGATAAATTTAAAAATCAATTCTATACCGACTATTTTATAACAGGATGATAAAGAGACGAATTGCTAGAATGAATATGATTTGAATTCGAGGTGTAGAATGTGGAAACACAAATTAACAGGATACGACAAGTGATCAAGGAAGTCACCCGATTTAATAGTACACCAGGAGAAGGATATAGCAGATTTTCTTATAGCGAACAAGACAGACAGGCAAGAGAATATTTTAGCTGCGAATTTTTAAAATTGGGTCTCAAGGTACGTGTGGATGGTGTAGGCAATATTAGAGCACGTTTGGAGGGAGATGATCCAAGCCTTTCGTCTGTAATGATCGGCTCACATATTGATACAGTTTTGCATGGTGGGAAGTTTGACGGTTTACTTGGAGTTGCAGCTGCTTTAGAAGTAGTAAGAGTTATAGTCGATAATAAGCTGAAGCTGTTGCATCCAATTGAAATTATTATTTTTACCGAAGAAGAAGGGTCTAATTTCGGCTCAACAATGGCTGGCAGTAAAGCAATGACGGGTAAATATACTCTAAATGACCTGAAAAATTTAAAAAACAATGATGGTATTTCAATGTATGAAACGGCTAATGATTTTGGGCTTTATATTGATAATATAGAAAACCAGCAAATAAAACCGGGTTCCGTGAAAGCTATGTTGGAAATGCATATTGAACAAGGCTCAATTCTAGATAATAAGAAGATTCCCATTGGAATAGTGGAAGCTGTTGCAGGCAGTAAGCTGCTGCGGGTAGAAATCCAGGGACTCTCGAATCATGCTGGAGCTACACCGATGAATCTACGTAAGGATCCGATGGTGGCTGCGGCAAAAATAATTTCTGCGGTTGAGAAAATTGTCCGTGAAGAGGCTTTGAATACTACAGTAGGGACGGTTGGCAAGATATTTTGCTATCCTAATGTTCCAAATTGCATTCCGGGAAAAGTTTCTTTTACTGTTGACGTGCGGGATGTTACGGCTCAAGGAATTGAGCTGGCGGTTCAAGAGATTAATAGAATTATTAAACAAATTTGTGATTTACATGAAGTGAGTGCTAATGTTGGGGTAATCGCTGAGTCAAATGCATTCGTGCTGTCTGAGAAAATTATAAATCTTCTAGAAAAAACGGCTTTGCGGAAAAAACTACCTTATATAAGGATGAACAGCGGTGCCGTTCACGATTCTTGCATGATGACTGACGTTACCGATGTGGGGATAATCTTTGTGCCCAGTATTGATGGTAGAAGTCATGTTCCGGAAGAAGACACCCGCTATGAAGATATAAAACTGGGAAGCGATTTATTGCTGGAAACCGTTTTGATGCTAGCCGGTGAAGCAATGAGCTTAATATAAGACATTAATTATGCTTGATGCTGCGAGCGTATTACCCGGGAGGGCTGAATGAAATAATTAGAAAGGATAACTAACTATTATGGAAATGAATGCTTTGGTGCTGAACAAAAATGACAATGTGGGGACAGCGATAGTCGATTTGCAAAAGGGTGATTTTGCTAGGATGCACATTGATGGGGAGATGAAAACTATAAAATTGCGGGAGAATGTACCTTTTGGATTTAAAATTTCCTTATGTGTAATTAAAGCCAGCAAACCAATTATTAAGTATGGTGCGAAAATAGGCGTGGCTTCTAAGGACATTCAGCCTGGTATGGTTGTTCACGTTCATAATTGCGAGGGGGCCCGCGGACGCGGCGATTTGTCCTATCAAACAGTCGGTTCGGATAAATTTTAGCAGTTAGGTTTTTGAAAGTATACCTTATTGTTACATAGGGAGGAATTGAATATGAAGACGTTTCTGGGATATCCCCGCCCAAACGGCTCGTTTGGTATTCGCAACTGGGTATTAATCATACCAGCTCAACGAGAGGTAAATATTTTAGCAAAAAAAATTTCACAAATGGTAAATGGCACTAAGGTTATTTTAACAACTGGCGAGGGGGGGCGACCTAAGAATGACAGGAAAACAATTGCCCGTACGTTTATTGGCCTGGGAATAAACTCCAATATTGCAGGAGTACTGGTTATCGGCTTACAAAAAGGCTATGGCTACCCGGAATTACATGAAGATATTTTAACTGAGCAGATAAAAACGGAAACTGGTAAACCCGTTCGTACCCTTATTGTAAGTGATTCAGGCGGTTTTTATAGTGCTTTGGGTGAAGGCATACGTGTTGCGCGGGAGCTTGTGAATGAAGCTACGAATATACGAAGGGTGCCATGTGCATTAAGCAACTTAAAAATTGGTATTAAATGTGGCATGTCTGATCCTACATCTGGCATTGTGGGGAATCCGGTTGTTGGCAAGGTTTTAGATATAATAGTTGCGGCTGGGGGGATGGGCTTTTTTTCCGAAACAACGGAATTGATTGGTGCCGAGGAAATAGTTGCTAAGCGAGGTGTGAATTCGGAAGTTGAAAAGGCGATTCTTCGGGTGGTTCATGTAACGGAGGAGAAAGCCAAGGCAACGGGTGAAGATATTCGAAGTATTAATCCGATTCCGGCTAATATCGCTGCCGGAATTACTACATTGGAAGAAAAATCAATTGGGGCTATAGCCAAATCAGGTTCTATGGCAATTGAGGGAGTACTTAATTATGCAGAAAGGCCTGTGAAACCAGGATTGTATTATATGGATTCTTGGATGTCTTCTTTATCGTTGCCACTTGGTTATGCTGCGGCGGGAGTTCATTTATTTATCTATCAGATGGGCGGCGGCGGAATGCCTGCTTATTCTCCTATGCCGGCAATTAACAGTGGTATTATTAGTCCGCTGATGTATGTTACCGGAAACAGGCAAACGTATAGGCAAAATAGCGATAGTATGGATTTTGATTCTTCTGCAGTTATGGAAGGAAAACAGTCTATTAATGAAATGGCTGAGAGGATGCTTGACCGTATTCTGGAAATTGCTTCCGGCTCATGGACAAAAATGGAAAGCTGGAATTATAATGATCCAACTGAAATCCTATTACAAGGACCTTGTTTTTAATTAGGTTGTTTTTAGAATGCCCCGCTGAACCTGTATGAACGTCTAAAACGAGGGTGTTGTATAAAAACTTTTATATAAATTATATGCTCTAAATTAACAAGGAGGTATAACAAATGATTAGTCATGGTAAGTGTGCCCAATGTAAGCTTAAAAATCGGATTTGCCAACGAATGGATGGTAATAGTCCAGCTTTTTGTTCCACTTGTCTATATGCTGATGTTATTCAAGAAGCCGAGGACGAATACAATATTGCCGAAATTAATAAATTTGCCTGTGAGGCAGCCGAACAGGAGGCAACATGTTATATCGACCGCAAAGCTAGTCCGGGCTATTTATATCCAGTGAAACCGCGTGTTCAGGAAATTATCGAGTTTGCGCGAAGAATGGAATATCGTAAATTAGGAGTAGCGTTTTGTATGGGGCTGCACAAAGAAGCGGCTGTTTTTTGCAAAATACTTGAAGATCATGGTTTTGATGTGGTGTCGGTTGTATGTAAAGTTGGCGGTAAAGATAAGACTTTTCTTGGATTGAAAGAAAATCAAAAAATACATGAGGGCTGTTTTGAACCAATGTGCAATCCTATTGCACAAGCAAAAATACTAAATACTGCACAGACGGAATTCAACATTTTATTAGGATTGTGTGTTGGCCATGATTCCTTGTTTATTAAGTACTCCCAATCTTTGGTAACTATATTGGCCGTAAAGGATCGGGTGTTAGGCCATAATCCACTGGCTGCTATTTACAATTACGATTCTTATTATGAACGGTTTCAAACGGATCGAATTAAGGAACTTGATGTTAAAAGCACTCCTGGTAGAAGCAAATAATGTATCGTTATGACTTTCAGTATATTATTAGGGAGGTTGTCAAATGAGTAAGCGAAATTGGTGCATCGTACTGATTGCCATCGTTATGCTGGTATTCTTGGCTGGTTGCTCAACGTCATCGTCGGGAACGTCAGATGGTAAAGAAAAAAATGAATTAAGGGTTGCTCTATCGGCTAATCCCCCTACACTTGATCTGCATAGGACAACAGCGTCAGTTAGTCAGCAGATTGCATTTCATATGTTCGAATCGCTGGTAACATTGGATAAGGACTATAAAGTAGTGCCTATGCTAGCCGAAAAGATTGAGATAAGCCCGGACGAAAAAACGATTACCTTTCCTTTGCGCAAGGATGTTACCTTTCATAATGGAAAAGTTTTGAATGCAGAGGATGTTGTTGCGTCGATTAATCGGTGGAGAAAATTTTCGTCCGCAGGTCGCTCAACTTTGAGCCAAGCAATGGTAAGCGCTAAAGACGAACATACTGCTGTAATTACGCTTCCTCAGCCATCAAGTGCGGTTTTGCCGGCTTTAGCTAATACATCACAGGGATGTGTTATTATGCCGAAGGAAGTTATTGAGGAAGCTGGTGACAATAATGTCACACAATATGTGGGAACAGGACCGTTTCAGTTTGGCGAATGGAAACAGGATCAATATATTCATTTGAAAAAATTTGCTAATTATAAACCATTACCGGGCGAACCTAACGGTATGGCGGGGAAACATGAGGCATTGGTTGATGATTTGTATTTTATTCCCGTGGCGGATGCGGCAACCAGAGTTGCTGGCATTCAGTCGGGTGAATATGACGTTGCCGATGATATTCCGTATGATAACTACGATATCTTAAAAAATGATTCGAATCTTGTCTTAACAGTTGCCAAGCCTTTTTGTGAAAATATTATTATATTTAATACAAAAAGTGAGGTTTTTTCTAATGTAAAGGTACGTCAGGCAGTAAATGCCGCACTTGATCTAGATGCGATTATGAAAGCCGCGACTGGTAATCCGGATTTTTACGAAATTGATCCTGGGCTTATGTTCAAGGAACAGGCTTGGTATGTGGATATTGGTAAGGATAAATACAACCAAAAGAATTTGGCTCTGGCAAAAAAACTTCTCGACGAAGCTGGCTATAATGGGCAGCCAGTGAAACTTCAGGTGACGCGTGACTATGAATATTTATATAAAAGTGCTGTCGTAGTTAAAGATCAACTGGAGAAGATTGGGATGAAAGTCGATCTAGAAGTATATGATTGGCCAACATTGCTAAGCAAACGCAAAGATGAGAAAGCATGGGATATGAGTATGACTTTTCTTACAATTTTTGTCGAACCGACTCAAACCTTATATTTGGATTCAAGGTTTAATTGGGGAGGCTGGTATCATAATCCGGAAATGGACAAGCTTCTTGATGAAATCCGTGCAACCAATGATTTTGATAAAGCAAAGAAAATCTTCGAGCAAGTTCAGAGTCTTAGTTTGGATGATGCACCTATTGCTAAGCTTGGAAATATGCATGGATTAATTGCTCAACGTAAGTACGTAAAGGGATTTCATTTTTTCAAAATACTTTCTTTGACTAATGTTTCTGTTAAATAGGCGCAAGAAATAGGGAGTGAAGGATATCAATGGCACAATATATTTTTCGGCGAGTTATTTCATTGATTCCCATACTAATTGTCGTTGCAGTGGTAGACTTTATTATTATTCACCTTACCCCCGGAGATCCTGCAGCCGTAATGCTTGGTTCAGAGGCTACGGAGACGGATTTGGCCAATTTGCGTGAGCAGCTTGGCCTGAATCTCCCTATCTATATTCAGTTCGGCAAATGGATTTTAGGAGTATTGCAGGGGGATTTAGGACGGTCAATTTTTATAAATATGCCTGTTACGCAGGCAATATGGCAGCACTTGGGGCCTACCATTTCATTAACTTTATTGGCAGAGATCATTGCCGTATTATTTGCCATTCCGTTGGGTGTAATGGCAGCGACACATCGGGGGACATGGAGCGATCAGTCATTTATGATGATTGCACTGCTCGGTATTTCAATCCCTAGTTTTTGGCTGGGACTGAATTTTATCTTGCTGTTTGCCGTTAAACTAAATTGGCTCCCGGCTGCTGGGTATCAACCATTGTCAAATGGACTGGTGAATCATCTAAAATATTTGATTTTACCAGCTATTTCTCTGGGAATCATGCAGGGCGCACTGATCGCTCGAATGACTCGTTCGTCTATGCTTGAGGTGCTGAATGAAAATTATATTTTGACGGCTGAAGCCAAAGGATTAAGTCAAAGAGTTGTTATTTACAAACATGCTTTAAAGAATGCATTTATCCCAATATTAACGGTAATTGGACTGACATTTGCCACACTGATCGGTGGTGCGGTAGTTACTGAGACCGTCTTTAACATTCCCGGTATTGGAAAACTAATCGTCAATTCGGTTTTGAGACGGGATTATGTAGTTATACAAGGAACGGTTTTGATGATTGCGGTTGCCTATGTATTGATTAATTTATTTGTAGATATTTTGTACGCTTATATTGATCCACGGGTTCGATATGACGGCAAAGCATGAGGATGGAAAGGATAGATTTAAATGGGTACTGTATTACAAAAGAAGTTGCTATTACGGCGTATATTATCGAATCGGCTAGCAGTAACAGGAAGTGTGCTGATATCGATTGTGATTTTAATGGCTCTTTTTGCGCCGTTAATTGCCACTTATAGTCCTCTTGAAATGCAGGTTTTGGATCGGTTAAAACCGCCTAGCGTAGCTCATTGGTTTGGGACCGATGAATTCGGACGGGATATTTTTAGCCGAGTTGTGTATGGTAGTCAAATATCCATGGAAGTTGGGTTTTCTGTAGTTGTAATTACATCGACGGTCGGTTTGATTATCGGTCTTTATTCCGCTTACTACCGACGGTTAGATAATTTTATTATGCGCATTAATGACGGGTTAATGGCATTTCCGGCTATTTTATTGGCTATCGCCATTATGGCTGCTTTAGGGCCGACGATCAAAAACATTATTATCTCTATCAGTGTGGTACATATTCCTACGGTTGCTCGGTCAGTAAGGGCGACCGCCCTTGTAGTACGGGAACAGACATATATTGAAGCGATACGGGCTATCGGAGGAAAACCGACAAGAATTATCTGGCGGCATATAGCACCAAACTGTTTGTCGCCTTTGATTATTCAGGCAACTTTTATTTTTGCATATGCAGTGATTATTGAAGCATCCTTGAGTTTTCTGGGAGCTGGCACGCCTCCCCCCCAGCCGAGTTGGGGAAATATTTTAAACGATGGGAGAACCTTGATAAGGCAGGCATGGTGGATCATGATATTCCCTGGACTCGCAATTGCGATGACAGTATTCGGGTTAAATCTGATCGGCGATGGATTGCGGGATCTTTTGGATCCGCATACCAATAAAGCCAAAGGATAGTAAATGTTATCAAAGGAGGTGAAAATCTGTGGGAAATGCGATTCCATTGCTGCGTGTAAACAATTTAAGAACCAAGTTTTTTACTGAAGAAGGACCATTGACGGCTATTGACGGAGTTACATTTGACGTAAATGAGGGAGAGACAGTAGGTTTGGTAGGGGAATCAGGTTGTGGTAAGAGTGTTACAGCGCTGTCAATTTTGCGTCTGTTTAAGGCGCATAGCGGGACACAACTGGAGGGAGAAATTTACTTTAGACAAAAAAATTTGCTGACGATGTCGCTTGCTCAAATTCAAAAAATTCGTGGAAACCAGATTTCGATGATTTTCCAGGATCCGATGACATCATTGAATCCCCTGTATACAATTGGCAATCAAATTGTTGAATCCATTACCTTACATCAAAATGTCAATAAAAAAGCAGCTATGGAGATAGCGGTCAATATGTTGGAATTGGTAGGAATCCCTTCTCCGCAAAAACGAATTAAGGAATATTCACATCAGCTTTCTGGCGGAATGCGTCAACGCGTTATGATTGCAATGGCATTAGCATGTCATCCCAAATTACTGATTGCCGATGAGCCCACAACCGCTCTTGATGTGACGATACAGGCACAAATTCTCGATTTGATGATGGAACTGCAGCAGCAGCTGAATATGGGTATTATTTTAATCACGCATGATTTGGGGGTTGTTGCTGAAGTATGTACCCGGGTGATGGTCATGTACTTAGGTCAGATTGTCGAAGAATGTTCGGTGGAGAAGTTGTTTGCGACACCTTGTCATCCCTATACGGTTGGATTGATTCAATCCAATCCGACGCTTGATGGCAATCGAGGAAAACCACTGCATGTGATCAACGGAGTGGTTCCTTCCCTATACCATATCCCCGATGGATGCCGTTTTGCGCCGCGTTGTCCTCATGCCGATAAGCAATGTTGGGAACAGCCTCCTGAAATGGAAGTTATTTGTGCGGGACACAAGGTCAGGTGCTGGCATCGGGAAAAACAGAATGGAGATGAAACATTTTGCCGTTTAGTGACTTAAAAATAGTAGAGCCGTTGGTTAAAGTCAATAAATTGGTCAAATATTTTCCCGCTAGGGGGACATATTTTCAACCTTCTGCCATGGTAAGGGCGGTTAACGAGATTTCTTTTTCGCTGCGGGAAGGAGAAACGTATGGACTTGTCGGGGAATCCGGTTGTGGCAAAAGCACAACTGGTCGGATGATATTGCGGTTGATTGAACCAACATCCGGTGAAGTATTTTACCAAGGTAGAGATATTCTGAAATTAGATGAGCCTGAATTGCAAAAAATTCGTAAACAAGTACAGATCGTGTTTCAGGATCCTTTTTCCGCATTGAATCCTCGGATTAGGATTGGTGACGCTATCCGGGAGCCGTTGAATATTTACAATATCGGCAGTCCACAAGACCGTAAAGGCCATGTATGCGAAATTTTGAGTAAAGTTGGTTTGCAAATAGATCATTATGACCGATATCCGCATGAATTCTCTGGCGGGCAGCGACAGCGAATCGTTCTAGCCCGGGCGCTTTCCGTTCAGCCAAAGTTTGTCGTTTTAGATGAGCCGGTATCAGCATTGGATGTTTCCACGCAGTCGCAAATTATTAATTTGTTGAGAAAAATCCAGGACGGATTACAATTGACGTATTTATTTATTTCACATAACCTAAGTGTTATCCGCCATATTTCAGATCGAATCGGTGTCATGTACCTAGGGCACATATTGGAAGAGGCTGATACGGATTCGCTGTTCAGTGAGCCACAGCATCCATATACCCAGGCATTGTTGTCGGCTATTCCTCATTCCAATCCGACACGGAAACGAAGCCGGATTGTGCTAAACGGGGATGTGCCTTCGCCTTTAAATATGCCGTCCGGATGTGTTTTTCACACAAGATGTCCGATTGCAAATGAAAAATGCAAGGAAATTCCGCCTGCTTTGCGGGAGATTGGTACAAAGCACAAGGTTGCCTGTCACTTGCATGTTTAGTATCGACATTGTTTAGCACAGTAAAGATTACCCCAAGGGGTGTTAACAGCTTTTTTGCTATATGTATGTTCTATAAAAATATAAGGTGGTTTTATTAATGAAAATTACTCAAGTGGAAGTATTTCATGTACATCTACGTAAAAACTCAGGGCAACGCCCTATTTTAGTGAGAATTGGTACAGATCAAGGAATTTTTGGTGTTGGGGAAGCAGGTATGGCTTATGGTATAGGTGGAAGCGCCGCTGTTGGAATGATCAAAGACCTTTCCCAGATGCTTTTAGGATTGGATCCATTTAATACGGAATTTATATGGGAGAAGTTCTTTAAAAAAACCTTTTGGGGGCAGGGCGGAGGAACTGTCATTTTTTCCGGAATGAGTGCACTTGATATGGCGCTTTGGGACATTAAAGGAAAGGTGATGGGATTGCCGTTATATAAACTTTTAGGTGGAAAGTGCAGGAATGATCTTAGAGTATATGCTTCGCAAATTCAGTTTGGATGGGGCTCAGAGAGGAAGCCGAAAGGGCTAAAAGAAGAATACGCAGAGGAAGCCCTGAAGGCTGTTGAGGATGGCTATGATGCCATAAAAGTAGATGTATTGGCGCTTAATCGCAACGGCACTACGGATAATGTATATCTGGAAGGACCTTTAGCCAATTCTGTAATTCAACTAGGTGTAGAACGCGTAAAAGCAATCCGCGAAGCTGTTGGCCCAGACGTAGATATCATTATTGAGAATCATGCGAATACGGATATGGTTAGTGCAGTTCAGTTTGCAAAAGCAATTGAAGAATACAATATTTTCTTTTATGAAGAGATTAATACACCGTTGAATTCTAAATTACTGCAAAAGGCCAAAGAAAAGATTAATATTCCTATTGCTTCGGGTGAAAGAATATACACCCGCTGGGGATATTTACCTTTCTTTGCGGATCGTTCTATTGATATAATTCAGCCAGATATTGGCTCATGTGGTGGTTTTTCTGAGTTTAAAAAGATTGCAGACATTGCGCATGCATATGAGGTTACAGTACAAGCACATGTGGCAGGAACGGGTGTAGCAGAAGCGGCAGCCTTGCATGCTGAAACAGCAATTCCTAATTTCTGCATTCATGAACATCATCAAAAAAGTTTGTTGCCGGAGTATGCTGAACTATGCGTTTATAATTACCAGCCAGTAAGAGGACGCTATACCGTTCCAGAACTTCCTGGTATAGGGCAGGATATTACCGAAATAGTGTATAAGGATTCAGATAGAATCTTGATTAAGTAAAGCATATTGTAATAGGATAAGTATAGGATGATGCGGTCGCTGTAATTCAGCAGCTAATGGACGATGAAAAAAATGAGCAAAGAGGGGAGTGATTTTTATTTTCAAGTGTGCATAGAATGCATGTTTTTCAAAAATTCTATGCATTCTATTTATAATCACCCCACAGGCAAAAAAACAAGGACTTTGGAATAAATTCCAAAGTCCTTTCTCTTGTAAATGGCGGAGTGGCAGGGATTTGAACCCTGGCAGGGATTGCTCCCTCTAACGATTTAGCAATTAGTCCCCAGCCTTTTTTTGCCTGTTTTATGTGCATTTTAGGCTGTTTTTTACACAAAACCAGGGCATATTTTTTATTTTTTATATGTTTTCCATGCAGTATAATTTGAAATCACCCCACAAATCACCCCATAGGAAAAATCGATTTCCGGCAGCCACTTTCTATTTATCCCCGAAAATTCCATTAGTGTTAATGTCAATTGGCCCGCGGATTGAGGTATCAACATCCAACACCTCATGGACGGCAACTTTCATCATGGCGGATACCTCGTCTATGGAATGTTCGGGCGTTCCTTGAAGCCGACTCTCTTCTGAGACAAGCAAGTTTTCCCGCAGACGCAGCATACTTTCCCTTTTCGTATAGGTTGCGATATCCATAACCACGAGATCACCTTCGCCGTTTTTAGTCAAATAAACTGTACTTGCTGCATATTTGAATTGCCTCGCGAGAATAATCTTAAGAAATGATTTTACGATCTCTTTCACGGATAAAATTATCAATGTCATTTATGATATAGTTTGATCCTGTTGTATGCAAGGCATCGTAACAGTCATAAAGATAATTTTGTACACCATATTTCTTAAACAGTTCCATGGTTGCCCTGCCGGTCATACGTTTTTGCGTCTTATATTCCTCAATGCAATACACCAAAAAGGGCAAATTCTTGCTCATGCTTAAGCCTCCTCAGGAAAAGTAATTTGGCCGGTTTGCTTCTCCTCGGCGAACATTTCATATAGTGTTAACGGACTTAAATGCCAAAGTTTTGTATCTTCATCTTCCAGTAATGCATATAGCTCAGATTGATATAATGCCTCTGTAGCCTGCAGTTCATCCACTTTTTGCTTTTCGGCAATTAAGGCAATTAATTGTGGCACAATCAAAGTAAGTATTCCATGCAGTTGTTTTTCTTCCATTTTAGTATTCCTCCTCAAGGCTACCTGAAAACTTCAAGTACGTTAAGGACTTTTCAGTTGCAAAAACAACTTGATCATATAAATTTTTCACCTTTAGAGCAGCTAATGTTTGCTCTTTTGTTAAGAGACCGCTTGTATAAAGGGTAAAAGTCCGATAAACGTCATCATCTGCAACCGGACCAATAATACAATCATATTGCCTCCCGGTATATTCGCCTGCTCTGTTAAGTGAAACAAAATCCAGCCATTTTTCATTAGCATAATCAAAGCGTAAAACGTCTAATGCCTGCAGGGCACGCTCTTCATCTAAATGATAAACATTTACGATTGCTTTTCCAATTTTTCGGCGTATCATTACTTTTTTTGAAAAATTGGTTGCCTGTGCTTTATTTGTTGTTGTATAAAAGCCGAATCCAAAATCTAAAAATCTATTCTGGATAATCAGCTTCGGTTTTGACACCATTTGGTTAGTGCCATGATAAAGCAACATAGCAAGACTACCTCCGCTCTTCTTATCCATCAGTATGCCAATAGTTAATCGTCAATATGTTATGCTTCAGTACTATCTAGTACATATCTAGTGCATATCAATTTAATTTATTATAGCATATCTATGTAGGGAAAAAGAATAGATGCCATAGGACTTTGCTGCTGCTGGTGAATTTTGTTTAGGTCTAATAGGCTAGGGTGATGATATCCTCATGACTGACATTCTCGTATCCATTTCTGGATAAAAGCAAGATGAATCTTGATGCAGAAACAATGCTATTTAGCAAAGATACCTTTATGAAATATTAATAGGGGCAGGCATATTCTTGTCCGTCGTCCGCAAGATTTTTTTAAAAATCCAGCTATATCAACGGTTAGGTATATAAAAATTTAGGGGACGAGGCGGACGTAGCGGACAGCTGGATTTTTTGCATCGCAAAAAAGTGCATCACTTTTTTCGTAAAGGAGCGCTTGGTTTGTTGTAATTAAAATGACATTATCGAAAAATTCGAAAAAATTATAACGAATAACCTTAAAGGACTAAACGTAATTTTAAAGAAACATAATCCTATCTTTTAGATATAAGTTACATGCCTATACTGGAGCAGATAGGTTATGTTAAAGTTTCCGATAAGAAATCAAAATCCAACTATCCCCAAGGATGTGATTTGACTGTCCAAGCTCGTAAAGTTTATATGTCCACGTAAAGATATAAAAAAATTGAATTCGTGTAAAATAGCTGACAATGATAAACCGGGACAACTAGAAATTTTTGCTGATGTGGAAATGCTGTCAACAAAATATAAATTAGCATTGATTGTCGCGGTTAGTGCTGTTTCTGCGAGCGGGTATATACATTGGTCCTCAAAAAATGTCTTCCACATGTATACATATTTATTTATTTATTATTTTCCCAATGTTTTTTAATTGTATTAGTATGGTTCCGTCTGGATTATTTGTAAATTCAATATAATCCTTATTTTGAAAGTAATCCACCGGAAATGCTAATTCAATTCCTGTATCAGTTTTAATTCTATGATTTTTACTATTTTTTATGGCGAAAGATCTATCTACTTTAACAGTATTTGGGATACCTGCATTTTTTACTTCGTTAATATATTCTTCCTGCATTGCAGAAGAAGAACTAAATACCTCTTTTCCTAATTCTACTGGATCTAGGAAATCCGAAATCTCTGCATTTTCAACCAAATAGCTTTTTACTTTAGATATTGCAGCAACGCTACTTTGTCCATGATTTTCTGATACAGTTCGTGTAATCGATTGAACTAAGTCAATTGCATGTTTAGGTGAAATTGAGGAAGTACATTCTAAAAGCTTTTCCGGTATTATAAATGTATCTTTACCATCTATAAACCTTTTTTTATCGTTAAACTTAATGTACAAAGAATTTGTTTCTACAATAGCATATTCATCAATCTTTTGGGAAATATTAGGAAGAATGGTATAATAATTAATGAGTTCATTTTTTATTCGTCCATCGTCTTTATTCACATAATGAGTAAATCCTATTTTATTATTGCATTTAAAAATGACTAGATATGGTTTATTGTCTACACTAAGATCAGCAATAATTAAATCTGTAGGATCTAAAATATCTGACTTTGACGTTTCAGAATGTATTATATTTGCTATATAATAAGAAAATTCCATAAAATCTAAATTGCCATCGGTATAATCTAGTAGGTTTTTACAAAAGATACTATTTTTACAAAAAACTCCTGTTTCTGCATTCGAATTGTTTAAAAACTTTTCAACATGTTTTGTTATATAAGTTATTACGCTATTATCATGAATATCTAATTCTTTTTCCGATAAAACAGTTATTCCAGAATCAAAATCCAGAATATGTAAAACAGCTTTATTTAGAATTATTATCAATAAATTCGCCTTCTTTCCCTTTATTTCCTGTTTTTCCCATGACTTCTTCTTTTTCATTTTTTGCTATTATGAGGATTTTGTATGTGATACTTTCTCTAAACATAACTATTGTATTGTAAATAGTGCTTTTAAGTTCATAAAATATTCGAAAAGTATAGAAAAAGTATACAAGAAGAAATAGGATTGTTATGCTACTATTAATACCTTGATCTGGAGTTAAACTCCAATCATTTTGTAAACAATTTAAAAAGAGAGATAAAACACCCGTTATCGCCAAACCTATAAAATATAAGAAGAGAATAGATTCATAGTAAGACGTACGTTTTTTTAAAGAACTTACGCCATCTACTTCGCAAACTTTAGAAAGTGCTTTAATATATTTATCGCTCAAAAAGGCCAATAAAATGGTATAAATTGTAAACAGATACGCAAATATATTTAATTGCGCAGATAGAATTATGCCTTCAATTGCAGTTAATATCTTTATTGTATTCTCATCTACTCCTATATAAACCGCAAAAGAGAGAGCTAAAGCAAAGATAATACAGGTAGAAAAACGATTATTTTTATTTGGACAAATTTCTTTGAAGGCATGCGCAATCATTTTTTTTGCAGGTGTTTCTTTTATAAATTCTTCAATAGTAGAAAAATATTTTTCTTCACTCATTTACTACACCCCTATCTATGCGCGCATCCTTCTTGCGCTTTACAACAAAGAACGAATAATAGGTAAAATTCTTTTATACCATGCTATATTTTCTGAACTGGTTACATTTATAATTGATTCTTTTTGCGCAATGCCTATGAGATATACATCATCTTCAGACAAGATATCTCTTGCAAATGGAATTTTTTTATTAGATGAAAACGAGTCTTCTTTAATTGTATCTTTTTCGCCATTTTCATTCGTAACACGTATTGTTGGAGCAGCTTGCCCGCCTATATGTACTAACATTTCCTTAATTCCTTCTTTGGAATCTGGCGAGTTAAACTTTGCGTTAGCAGATGACGATCCAATCTTTTTCATTTCAGCCCGCACTGCACTTGCCATAGGTAGCTGATCAAAGTCGTTGTTGAGAGGGAAAAAACGAAGCGTAACCCAATCTATCTTTTTCACATTTTTTAAAATAGACTCAATATCTTCTCTCAGCGGTATATCTACTATATTTACGTTTGCTTTTGGCAACTTAACATAATCTTTATTTTTCTTCTTTTCTTCCTTATTAAATTCACGGACATATTTACTCAAAAAAAATCTTACCGTTTTCTGGAAACTTCTAATATCGGGACTAGCATTTTCATTTCGAACAAGAACCATACGGTGATTTTTTAGAAATATAATAAATCGTGAGTATGGAGCGGTTGGATGTTGGGCAGGAGAAACTGTTAATTCTCCATTTTTTACAGTTGTATGAATTCTATATTCTGTTTCTTTAATATAGTTCCCTACAAGTACATATTCTTCTGCGTCAAATTTTTTTATTTTAACATGGTTTAATAAAAATGAAGGAATTTCATCTTTTTTTCCTCGTATATAACCAGCGTTAAAGGCGGGAAAAATAACATCCTCAAAATGAGATAACATTGGTTCTTCTTTATCCCCAAACGTAATATTGAAATTAGCCAAGTGCATAATCTTTTCTTCCATGTTAAATGGCCCCCTAAAAATCATGTCAGCTCCGCTGCAAATAACTTATTTCGGTATTATTCGACACATATTTTGAACGTCAATACCACACCTTTATAGTTTGGTTGCTCTTTTCAAACGGTTCCGATATTTAGCATTTTATATTAAATTTAGTTGATGTTGATAGCACATAAACACAACCACATGCGGAATTGTAAATGATACTTATATTCTGGAGAAGACGTTTATTTATTTGTATAATTATCATAAAAGTGGTATGCAAAGGGGTTGGTAGTCTCCAATCCTCATATTTATGCGAGCTTGCTTTTTTCATAATATATTCAATAACACCCTGCTTTTAAATCTTCCAAACCGGTTATACCGGACCGAAAGATAATAATTATAAGCGGTTTACCGGCTGAAAGAACTTCACACAGTTGTTCTACGCACGGGATCTCCCCATAATTATTAAGCATAATTTTTTTACCTCCGAAAAGATTGTTTTGCTGTAATATAAAGAGCTGTATAAAAAATATCATGATTTTAGGGAAAAGACATAAAATAATTCGACAAAAAATGAATCAATGTTTAATTAACCTTACTCATTTTGCAGGATATGACAGATGGTATATAGAAGATTTTAGGAGATGTTGTTTCGGTGAAGTGAGGGAGCGGTTCTAGTTATGGAGGTATTTAACAATACCGTCAACGTTGTAAAAGATGATTTGGCTAAGACCATTATTCCCGGCAGCAAACTTTCTATTGCTGCTGCTTGTTTTTCGATTTGCTTATCAGGAACTGAAAGCTCAGTTGGAGAAAATCGACGAGTTGCGCTTTGTTTTTACTTCGCCGACTTTTGTTGCGGAAAAAACGCCGAAGGAAAAGCGAGAATTCTATATTCCCCGCTTGACCCGAGAAAAAAGCCTTTACGGTACGGAATTTGAAGTCAAGTTGCGCAATGAGCTGAAGCAGAAGGCGATTGCCCAAGAATGTGCGGAATGGATCAAGAAAAAAGTACATTTTAAAACGAATACCACGCAAGAGAATATGAGTGGTTTTTTAAATGTGCAGTCTTCGTCAGAAAACCTGACGTATATGCCGTTGAATGGATTTACTACCGTCGATATTGGCTGCAAGCGGGGCAATAATGTTTATAACATGGTCAATAAGTTTGAGGCTCCATTCAGCAGCGAATATGTACGCCTTTTTGACGGTATTTGGTCGGATTATACAAAATTGCAAGATGTTACAGATGAAGTTATGGAGAGCATTTCCGCTGTGTATCAGGAGAATCCGGCGGAATTGATTTATTTTATGGCTTTGTACAATATTTTCAACGAGTTTCTGGATGATATTTCCGAAGATATTTTACCGAATGAAGCGACCGGATTTAAAAGCAGTGTGGTCTGGAATAAATTATATAATTTTCAGAAGGATGCGGCACTGGCGATTATCAATAAGCTGGAACAATATAACGGCTGTATTTTGGCGGATAGTGTCGGACTCGGCAAGACATTTACGGCCTTAGCGGTTATCAAATATTATGAAGGGCGGAATAAAAGCGTATTGGTTCTTTGCCCGAAAAAGCTGAAAGACAATTGGCTGACGTATCGGGGCAATTTAGTCAATAATCCGTTGGTGCAAGATCGGCTGCGCTATGATGTGCTTTACCATACAGACGTTTCCCGCGAACGCGGCGACACGGCCATCGGGTTGCCGCTTGACCGGATTAACTGGGGTAATTATGATTTAGTCGTGATAGACGAATCCCATAATTTTCGTAACGGCGGTGCCTTTAATGGCAAAGACAGCGAAAAAGAAAATCGCTATCTTCGTTTATTGAATCGTGTCATTCGTCCCGGCGTGCAGACAAAAGTGCTTATGCTTTCGGCGACGCCGGTTAATAACCGCTTTAATGATTTAAAAAACCAATTGGCTTTAGCCTATGAAGGACGAGCGGAAATCATCAATGAAAAATTGAATACGAAATCGGACATTGATACCATATTTCGGCAGGCACAGGCGGCGTTTAATGTTTGGAGTTCAATGCCGGAAAAACAGCGAACAACCGAAGCGTTATTGAAAAAACTTGACTTCGACTTTTTTGAAGTGCTCGACAGCGTAACGATTGCCCGGTCGCGCAAGCATATCCAGCGGTATTACGATACAAGTGAAATCGGTAGTTTTCCGAAGCGGAATAAACCAATTTCTCTTAGACCAAGGCTGACCCACAGAGAAGGCGCGATCAATTATAAAGAAGTTTACGAGCAGCTAATGAACTTGAATCTTTCGCTTTATACGCCGTCCTACTATATTCATGCCAGCAAACTAAAAAAATACATTGATACAGAATCGAAGCATGGCAAAAATTTGTCCCAGAGCGGCCGCGAGGAAGGCATCCGCCGTTTAATGAGCATCAATCTGCTGAAGCGAATGGAAAGCTCCGTCCATTCATTTTGCCTGACCGTACAGCGAATTCGGCAAATGTACGCGTCGATGCTGGAACAGATTATGACCATGGGGCCGGGGAAAAGAATCAATACCCAGGAGCTTTCCGACATGGAAGATTTTGATTTGGATGATCAGAACCTGGATGTGTTTTGTGTCGGCAAGAATTTTAGAATTGATTTGCGGGATATTGATGTCCTTTCCTGGCAGCGTGATCTTAAGGCCGATTTAGAAATTCTGGACTTATTGATCGCAATGATTGAAGACATAACACCACAATACGATTCCAAGCTCAATACGCTGCTGCAGGTTGTCGGCAGCAAAATAGAAAATCCGATCAATTCCGGTAAGAAAAAAATTATTGTATTTACTGCGTTTGCGGATACAGCGGAATATTTGTATGAGCATGTCAGCGCTTTCGTACAAAAAAAGTACGGCTTGAATACAGCGCTGATTACCGGTACAATTGCCGGTAAAACAACGATTCCCCGCTTTCCTGCCGATATGAATGAGATTTTGACAGCTTTTTCACCGATTTCTAAGGAAAAAGTATTGTCGAATCGAAACGACTCCAATGAGATTGACGTACTGATTGCAACGGACTGCATTTCGGAAGGCCAAAACCTGCAGGACTGCGATTATCTGATTAACTATGATATTCACTGGAATCCCGTTCGCATTATTCAGCGATTCGGGCGCATTGACCGTATCGGCAGCCAGAATGAAGTCATTCAGCTTGTCAACTTTTGGCCGGATTTAACGCTGGACGACTATATCAATTTAAAAAGCCGCGTGGAAATACGCATGAAGATTTCCATTATGACTTCTACCGGCGACGATGACTATATCAATCAGGAAGAGAACGGCGATTTGCAGTATCGGCGACGTCAGCTGGAACGGCTGCAGGATGAAGTCGTCGATTTGGAAGAAATGACAACCGGTATTTCTATTATGGATTTAGGATTGAATGAATTTCGAATGGATTTGTTGAATTATTTGAAAGAGCAGCCTAATCTTGATCGTGTGCCGCTGGGAATCCATGCCGTGGTTCACGGCGAACAGCCGGGTGTCATCTTTGTTCTGAAAAACGTGAATACGGCGATTAACATCAAAAATCAAAATCGGCTGCATCCTTTTTATATCGTCTACATCGGTGATGACGGCAGAGTAATCTGCAACCATCTGGAACCGAAATCATCTTTAGACATCATGCGGCATTTTTCCCGGGGGAAGAGCGAACCTGATATGGAGGCCTGCCGATTTTTTAATAGCAGAACCCAGGACGGCAGAAATATGGAAAAAGTTTCAGAACTTCTGGAACAAGCTGTTTCCGCTATTATTGATGTAAAAGCAGCAAGAGATATTGACAGCTTTTTTGCCAATTGTCAAACGACATTCCTTTCCGATGGAATCTCCGGGTTGGATGATTTTGAATTAATCTGTTTTATGGCGGTGATTGCATGAAGGCGCTTCCAGCAGCCACTGCGGTGAATCGGATTTTGCCAAAAGAAGCTTTTTACCAGAGGCTGTCCTTGAGCAGCGAACTCAAAGCCCGCTTCGTAGCCGACATCAGCCATATCAGTCTGGCCAACTCTTTGACAGCGGATACTCTGAATATCCAGCCGGGCTGCGACGTCAAGGAAATCCTTTTGCTCGTCGTGGATTTGAAAGCTCAGGACTTTGAATATCGGATTATAGAACGGATCACCCGACAGAACCAGCATCATCTTGTATTTCAACTGCGCTATGAAGGCTGGGAACAGTTCGCCCTCTACTGCAGCAAGCTTTACAAAACCGAATGGCAGGCCAACGGTGAACTGGAATTTGACTTTTCCGGCAGTTTCACACTGGACGATATATGGTCTTGCTTTGTTCGGCAGATTGCCTTGCGGCAGGAGATACTGCCGAATCGTCAGGGAGTCGAAGTTGCAGAATTACTGGAAAAGCAGGAACATATTTTAAAATTGCAGCGAGATATTGATAAGATGGAGAAACAGACCAGGACGGAAAAGCAGCCGAAGAAAAAGTATGCTTTATATACGGAGATGCAAACATTGAAACGCCGGCTGGCGGAAGAAAAAGGGGAATACACATGGAAAAACTGAAAATGCATTCCATTGATCAGGTTGCAGACAATATCGAAAAAATCGGCGCATTGTTTCCCAATGCGCTTACTGAAACAATTAAGGACGGCAAAGCAGTCCGCAGGATTGATTTTGATGTATTGAAACAAGAGCTTGCCGATAGCATTATTGAAGGACCCAAGGAACGATATCAATTTACCTGGCCGGATAAAAAGAAAGCGATTTTGCTGGCGAATGCCCCTATTGCCAAAACACTGCGCCCCTGCCGGGAGGAAAGCGTCGACTTCGACACGACGGAAAACCTCTACATCGAAGGCGACAATCTTGAAGTGCTGAAGCTGCTGCAGGAAACCTATCTGGGCAAAGTAAAGCTGATCTACATTGACCCGCCTTATAATACAGGCAAAGATTTTGTCTACGAGGATGATTTTGCCCAGAATGCGGACGAATATTTGGCCAACAGCGGACAGTTCACCGACGATGGCGACCAGCTGGTTGCTAATTTAGAGAGCAATGGCCGGTTTCATACGGACTGGCTGAATATGATGTATCCACGGTTAAAACTGGCGAAAGATTTATTAACCGACGATGGAGTTATTTTTATCAGCATTGATGATAATGAAGTGGAAAATTTGAAAAAAATTTGTAATGAAATATTTGGTGGGAATAATTTTGCTGGTTGTATTGTATGGAAGAAAAAAACGAATGGAAACAATGTAGGCGTAATACCACCGGTCCATGATTATCTACTTGTATATTCAAAATCTATAATGACGATATGTGATATTGGGTATGAAGTAAGTCAAGAAGAAAAACAATCGACCTTTAGCAATCCCGATAATGATCCACGCGGTGATTGGGATACAATGGATTTATCTGCAAATCATAAAGGACCATATTTCTCCATTACAAATCCTAAAACAGGTGAAGCTTTTTTTCCGCCTAAAGGTCGTTATTGGGTTTTTAATGAAAAAGAAACGTTAAAACGCATTAAAGATGGGACAATAATTTTTGGAAAATCAGGAAATGCAAGACCCGTTCAAAAAGTTTTTTTAAAGGATAAAGTAACAAAAAAAAGAAAAGCAGAGTCTTGGTGGGACAATCAAGGTATGAATGAAGATGCAACTACTGAATTGGCGACATTATTCGGAATTCCTAAGCTATTTTCTCATCCTAAACCAACAAAATTATTAAAAAATATATGTTCAATTGTGCTACATAAAAATGATATTATTTTAGACTTTTTTTCAGGGTCTGGAACTTCTGCAGACGCTGTTATTCAATATAGTGCCGAAAATATAAATGTAGCACCAAGGTTTATTATGGTTCAGTTACCAGAGGACTTATTAGAAACTTTAAGCCATTCTGATAGTAACGCTAAAGCATCTATTCAAGTAGCAATTGATTTTTTGGAAAAAGAAAGCAAACCATTATTGATTACTGAAATCGGCAAAGAACGCATCCGCCGTGCCGGACAGAAAATTAAAGCGGATCATCCGCTGACTACCCAGAATTTAGATATCGGTTTTCGCGTACTGAAAGTCGATTCCAGCAATATGGAAGATGTCTACTATCATCCGAGTGAGGTGACGCAGCTGAATCTTCGTTCAATGGTGGACAATATAAAGAAAGACCGTACGCCGGAAGATTTGCTGTTTCAGGTGATACTGGATTTGGGAATTTTGCTTTCCGCCAAAATCGAAGAAAAGATTATCGGTGGCAAGAAGGTATTCAATGTGGACGATGGGTATCTGCTGGCCTGCTTTGATAGTGACGTTACCGACGAAACCGTTCAGGAAATCGCCAAATGTCGGCCCTATTATGCAGTTTTCCGTGACAGTAGCCTTGCCAATGACAATGTGGCCGCAAATTTTGAACAGATTTTTGCCACCTACAGCCCGTCAGCCGTAAGGAAGGTGCTGTAAGATGGATGAACAGGCTCTTGGAAGAATCCTTATTTACCGGAACGAAAAGGGCGATACCAAAATTGACGTCTATTTTGAGGCTGACACCATTTGGATGACTCAGAAAAGTCTTGCAGAATTATATCAAGTCCGTATTCCCACGATAAATGAACATATAAAAAATATTTTATCTGATGGTGAGCTTGATGAGTCAACTATTAGGGAATTCCTAATAGTTCAAAATGAAGGCGGTAGACAGATTGAAAGGCATGTAAAACATTATAATTTCCAGATGGTGCTTGCGATCGGCTATCGTGTCCGCTCGAATGTGGGCATCCATTTCCGCAACTGGGCGTCGGCTATTCTGACGGAATACAGCCAAAAAGGTTTTGCGATGAACGACGAACGGTTGAAGAATCCGCAGCCTTTCGGCGCCGACTATTTTGATGAGCTGCTTGAACGGATCAGAGATATCCGCACTTCGGAAAAGCGTTTCTATGAAAAGATTAAAGAAGTTTATGCGACCTCTGTGGATTATGACTCCAGAAGTGAAGCGGCTGCCAATTTTTTTGCAAACGTTCAAAACAAGATGCACTACAGCGTTCACGGTCATACGGCGGCTGAATTAATTGCCGGACGGGCGGATGCGAGTAAACTGAATATGGGACTGACTTCATTTAAGGGAGCTGTAGTCCGTAAGCGTGACGTTGCCATTGCGAAAAACTATCTTAACAAGAACGAAATTTCGGAACTTAATCATATTGTAACCATGTATCTTGATTATGCGGTGGATCAGGCGAGACACCGCATCCCTATGCATATGGCAGATTGGGAAGAAAAACTGGATTTATTTTTGCGGTTTAACGGTCGGGAAGTATTGAATAACTATGGAACAATTACTGCGGAAATTGCAAAAAAGCTAGCGGAACATGAATATGAAAAGTTTGATTCTCACCGCAAAGAACTTGCCGAGATGGATGTCAGGCAGCTTGAAGATCAGGTAAAATCCGTTGGACGGGAGAAAAAATCATGAAGTTCCAGTTCAAAATTCAGCAATATCAGACCGACGCCGTAAACAGCGTTGTGGATGTTTTTGCCGGCCAGCCTTACCAATCCGGCTTGCAGTATACGCGGGATTTGGGTATTAAGGAAAAGCCGAAAGCGATGCCAGTTGAAGCCATGCCTTTGGATTTTTCGGAGCATGCGGCAGGGGCGGACGAAGACTTGGACGATGCGACAGGTTTTGCCAATGCTGCTTTGGTTTTGCGGGACGAGCAATTGCTGGCGAATATCCGCAGCATGCAGCTTGGCAATAACATCAAGCAGTCTGTGGAACTGGTCAAAGATATCGGACGGTGCAGCCTTGATGTCGAAATGGAAACGGGAACCGGCAAGACCTACGTCTACAGTAAGACGATTTTTGAATTGAACAAAAAATACGGCTGGAGCAAGTTTATCGTAGTCGTTCCGTCTATTGCCATTCGCGAAGGGGTAAAGAAGTCTTTTGCGATAACGGAAGAACATTTCATGGAGCATTACAAGAAAAAAATGAGATTTTTTGTCTATAACAGCAAGAATTTTACGGATTTGGACAGCTTCAGCAGCAGTGCCAGCATAAACGTTATGATCATCAATATCCAGGCCTTCAACCGGACGATGAAAGAGGGGGCAAAAAATGCGGAAGCACTGCGTATTTATTCAGAACAGGATACCTTCGGCAGCCGCAGGCCGATCGATGTGATCAAGGCCAATCGGCCAATTTTGATTTTAGATGAACCGCAGAAAATGGGCGGTGCGGCAACGCAAAAAGCAGATGGAATATTTTGCAGGCAAGACTGTCATTGACGGCAAGGAGCAAAAGGTAGTGCTGGATGCAAAACAGGCACGGGTTATTTATCAATATCTGGTAAAAAATAATTATATTGATGAAAACGAAGCGATCACTGGTGAATATCACGATGCATTGGAAAATAACAGGCTGGCGCCTCTGCCGGAGAGTTTGAAGAATATTGCCGCTGGTGTGCAGTGCTTGATACAAAGTGTATTTGATGAAAATGTGCTGAAGAATATGGTTTCTAACGGAAATACAACCAAAGTTATAGAAAACGAACTGAATGATAACTTCTACAAGAAGGAATTCCAGACGCTCTGGCACTATATTAATCATAAATATGCTTATACGGTTGATTTTAAAAGTTCGGAATTAGTTCGCAAAGCCGTAGCCCATATCAATGAGAAAATGCAGGTGGCATCGCTGCAATATACGGTTGTTTCCGCCAGCCAGCGTAAGGAACTGGATCAGGAAACCATAGCCCAGGGACAGAGCTTTGAAGACAAGAAAACGAAAACTAAGGATTTGAAAGCAGCCGGAATCGGCCAGGTAAAATATGATCTGATTGGAAAAGTCGCCGCTGGGACTACTCTGACGCGGCGTACTGCTGCCGAAATTCTCTATGGCATAACAGCGGAAAAATTTGCGATGTTCCGGGACAATCCGGAAGAATTCATCAGCAAAGCAATTCTGCTGATCGATGAGGAGAAGGCCACCATGATTGTCGAACACATTACCTATAATTCGACGGATATGGGATATGACAGTACGATTTTTACGGCGGAAAAGCACAGCCAGAATATATCCCAAGCATTTAAAGGGAAAAAACATATTCAAGACTATGTATTTACTGACGGGACGGCGGAAAAAAGCATCGAGCGCCGTTTTGCCGAAGACTTGGACAGTGCCGAAGAAGTTTGCGTATATGCTAAACTGCCTAAGGGATTTGCGATTCCGACTCCCGTTGGCCATTATTCCCCGGACTGGGCAATTGCTTTCTATGAAGGGACCGTAAAACATATCTATTTTATTGCTGAAACTAAAGGCACCATGGAAAGCTTGCAACTGCGGCCGATAGAAAAAGCTAAGATTGATTGTGCCAAAAAGCTATTTAACGAAATATCCACCAGCAAAGTACGGTATCATGATGTCGACAGCTATCAAAGCCTATTGAATATCATGGGGCAATTAAAGTAAAAGTGACAAGGTGTAATAAGGGCTTATGAGTCAAACAACACAACCAACTATTACACTTGATTTATAGGCGGGCAAGGGCATTCGTCTGGTATGGGAGATGAATTGATGTATGAGTGAAACGAAACTATTCAAGTTGGTAGGAACGGTTGCTCACGAGCTTACTCGTAAAACTATGCAGTTAGAGAAATCACTACAAACGGTTATGGAAAGAAATTTGGATACACTTCTTGGTGTTCATTTCCTCCAATCCGAATATTCTACCGGAAAGACCCATGGTGGTCGGATTGACACACTCGGTTTAGATGAGAATGGTTGCCCGGTTATTGTCGAATACAAACGGGCTGTTAACGAGAATGTTATTAATCAGGGCTTATATTATTTGGACTGGCTGCTTGATCATAAGGGTGAATTTCAGTTGCTTGTGTTAGAAAAAATGAGTAAGGATCAAGCTGATCAGATTGACTGGGCAGATCCTAGGCTTATCTGTATTGCAGCATCATTTACCAAGTTTGATGAACATGCTGTTAAACAAATAAATCGAAACATTGACTTGATAAAATATTGTCAGTTTGGAGAAGATTTGCTTGATCTTGAACTGATTTATTCGCATAGTGTAGGGGCGATGAGCCTTGTAGAATCGATCAGTAGTAATAGTAATGCCAACAGGGGTACTGACAAGACTGTTGCAGAGTGGTTAAAGGAATTAGATCCAGTCATGAAAAATTTATTTGAATCGCTTAGGGCATTTTTGTTAGCATTGGGTGATGATGTATCTGAAAGGCAACTCAAGCTCTACATGGCCTATCGTCGAATTAAAAATTTTGCTTCTATAGTTATTCAGAAGAAGTCTTTAATTGTTTATCTTAAGATCAATCCAGAAACAGTGAATTTGGAAGTTGGTTTTTCGCGCGACGTACGTGCGATTGGTCATTGGGCCACAGGGGATTTGGAAATTACTATCCATAGTCAGGAAGACCTTCGCAAGGCTGAGTCGTTATTGGTGAGGAGCTATGAAGAATCGTAATAATGCAGTGATGCTAACAGGGAGGTGGGGCTTGGCAATTGCCAAGCCCCATATTTATGCCAGTTTACTTTCTCTCAATACATACTCAACAACCCCCTGCTTTGGAATTTTCCAAACCCGGCGGTACCGGAACGCCTTCACCTTACCCGATGATAATAAACTATAAGCAGCATTTTTGCCGATGGATAGCATTTCGCATAGCTCTTCTACGGTTACCACGTCGTTATATTGCTCAAACATTATTACATTTCCCCTTTAACTATTTTTTAATAATATGTTCTCGCAGTAATAAAGAGAAAATGTATTAATTAAAATAGGAATACTAAAATATTAAAAATGGAAGATAAGCCAGGACGCGTTTATTTGGCTAACCTTGACTTCATATAAGCTTTAAGAGCTTCAACCGGTATTTTCCACGCTTTTCCCGCCTTATAAGCATCCAGTTCGTTATTATGAATCATTTGGTAGACCTTTTGTGAACTGACGCCAAGCAGACTTGCGGCATCGGATACATGCAGAGCCAGTTTTTCAATTAGCATTGGGCTTCACCTCCTCATCCTTTTTATCATTATGTTAGCTTAACAAAGCGCAAAATGTGTTAGTAGCGTTGAGTTTCGTCAAAATTTAGTTGCATGACAGGTTAAAAAAATACAGTTATATATTATAAACTTGACACTGGCAGGTTTTATGGAGGTCCCATAAACCCTTGCAAAGGAACATACTAAAGGAACATAGAAAAGCACTGACTTTCGCGGTCAGTGCTTTTCTTGTTTTAAGAGGAGGAATACTGCTATGCCCATTGGCAAAGAAAAAACACCCTTGGAATGTCTGTCGGAGGAAACCTTGTTAAGTGAATTTGTCGCACCGGAAGCTGCCAAACAGCTCATTGCGGAATATGCCAGTATCTACAATATCTTGCAGCATACATCGGAACAGCAGCTGGCTGGTATTACCGGTATCGGCAAGGCCAAGCTTCGAAAACTTGCTTGCATCAAAGCGGTGATCCAGCGGATGGAGCAGGAACGGAAAAAGCAGATCCAAAGGATTACCAAGCCCCAAGATGCGGCAGACTACTGCTTCGATATGCAGGACTTGCGGCAGGAAGAATTCCGGGTTTTACTGTTGGATACAAAAAATAAGATATTGGCGCAAAAATGTGTTTTTATCGGTACCGTCAACTCTTCGCTGGTATCTGCAAGGGAAGTATTTTATGTGGCAGTACAGAATATGGCAACTACTATTATTGTTCTGCACAATCATCGGAGAAAGAATAGGTTTACAGTTTTATTCTCCTATGATATATTAGGCATTGCCTAAGTAATTAAGGTAATGCCTAATAAAAGTGGGTGCTAAATGGTGATCAGCAATAACTTTAGTATTATCAATGGAATAAATGCCCAGAGTAAGGAACCTACTTTAGAGGATTCTGTTAGGTTTCAGGCAAAATTGATTGGTTTATGGGAACAACAGCAAAATATATTGGGATATACCAAGGCCACTATTGCCTTGAATATTCGGAATGTAAATGAGATACTTGATTTAAGTAATAAATTTATATGGGAACTAACGAATGCGGATATGGATAGATTTTATGAAAGATTAGTGGGAAAAGGGCTTGCTTATTCCACCAGAAGGAAGTACCAGTCCAATATATCCGCATTTTTAAATTTCCTTAATGCCAGGCATAGTAGAGATATTTACGAACAGTATGGAGTAAATGTGCCCAATATTATTGATAAGTTCAATCGACATATGCACCATAAAGATGATGTGGAGTCCTATGTATTGCCACCAGAGCCGGAAATATTGGAACGGTTTTGGAATGGTCTAAAGAAAGAAATGATGTCTGCAAGGAAATATGCTACGATGGTAAGAGATTACATGGTATTTCGAATGATGGAAAAATCAGGATTAAGATCGTTTGAATGTATTATGCTCGATGTTAGGGATTTACGGTTTGATTTAGGAGATAATGGGAAAATCCATGTGAGATATGGAAAAGGATCAAGGGGAACCGGCTACAAGGAACGCCTAATACCAATGCTTTTTGGTTTGGATGAATTGTTGAAATGGTATCTGAAACAAGTACGACCTCTCTTTTCAACTGAGAAAGAAGGGGCGTTGTTTTATAGTGAGTCTGGAATAAGATTGGGGCGCGATGTGGCAAGAAATGCGCTGAGAAGAAGACAGCAGGACTTAGGGTTTAAGGAAAATGAAATCTTCAGCCCTCATCAGTTGAGACATGCCTTTGCGACCAATCTTACAGAAAAGGGTGTTGATTTACTAACGATAAAAACATTGCTTGGGCACAGCAAGATACAGACAACATTTGAGTATGTTTCTCCTAATGATAATTTTCTGGAAAAACGTATCCGGATGGCACAAGAAAAGTGGCAAAAACAGCTACTGGAGTATCAGGAAGGAAAGGACGTGTAGTCATGGCACTAGAATGGAAGTTAAGAAAAATAATGGCGGAGAGAAATATCTGGTCTGGAGCTGAACTTGGTCGGTTATTACAGGATCTTGCAGGATATAAGTTATCAGCACCATCTATCAGTGTACTGATGAATGAGCAGCCTAAACAGGTTAAAGCAGAAACTATGGATGCACTATGCATCGCTCTGGAATGTACTCCAAATGATTTGTGGGAATTTACAATGACATCATACAAAAGGAAAAAGCAGGAAAAGATTGTGCCGATTGCCAAGGTTGCAAATGGCAAGCTGCCACCATTATAAATGTTTTGTTATTTTTCACTGGAAATACCGATAGATAAAACATGGGTGGCAAATCTGCTTAAGGAGTACAAAGATTTTTTAATTGCTCATCATAAAGCACAAAAGTCAGTCAGGAAGCATCTGATGAATTCATCTGCTATTTTTATGGATATGGAAGATGTTTTGCCACATGAACTCACATTTTATTGGCTGGAATCCAGCTTTCAAAAACACGGGACTACCGTAGCAAAGAGAAGTATGAAAGGATTTCTTCTGGGAAAAGGGCTGATTAAGGAGCCAGATGAAGAATATCGATATAGAAAGATATTTGATAATTATTTAAAAGATTGTCCTATGGGTTTTAGAAAGTGTGTTGTTTGGTATTACGATGAAAAGTTCAGTCTACGCGAAAAGCAGATATCTAATAATGCAAGAAATCCAATAAAGGTCAGAACGATTGATAATGATGTGTGTTTCCTAAGCCGAATGATAAAGTGGATGACTGCGAATTACCCTAATTCCCAGTCATGGCTTGATGTATCGGAAGAAATGGTTAATCAGTTTTTACTTTCATTAACACCTGCAAATCGGGAATGTATGAGAAAAGATCTGTATCAGTTCTTTAAATTTGCAGTAAGAAAAAGAAACATTTTCGTTATCCCGATGACTGACTATAAAACTCGTGAGACTACAAGAGTTAATTATGTGCTTACCTTTAAGGAACAAAGCAGGTTGGCACAAAAAATACAGTTGGAAGGATTGAGTTTTCCATATGAGGCGTTGATGACGTCGTTGGCGTTTTATCATGCGTTACCAGTGCGATATATTTGTTCCATTTTATTGTCTGACCTTGATCTTGAAAAAAACGTAATTTATATGAAGAATATACCCAATTTGTATTTAACCACAATAGAGATGTTGTTGCTGAAGGAGTATTTGCTGTTAAGGAATAATTTTTCTCATAATAAAGGCAGAAAGTATCTATTTATTCAAAGAAAGCAAACCGTGTATTATGACGAGTCAATTGGAGCACATTTTGTAAGTAGGAGGGTATCTTATTTTTCAGGATTTAATCCGCGAACATTAAGGATTACCTGTTTAATGGTAATGTCAAATCTATATGGCCCGCAGTTTTTGCGTGAAGCTTATGGTGTATCACAAACACATGCAAGCCGTTTTGGGAAGTATGAAGATTACTTATTAGAAGAAACTTTAAATGATGTGTTAAATGAAAAATAATTTGGCGGATTAACAATATGGCTATTTGTGCCCATCTCACCAAAAGGGTAGAATTGGGAATTGCGCGTTTTGAAAATCATACATAATAGCTTTGTAGGCTACATGGTGTATGATCTGTTTTCTTAGCGTACGAAATCCGCATAATGTTGGGGAGACCCCATATAGGATTGAAATTCATAAATATCCAAGGCAGTAACTTTATCCGGTGCAAAGTTATAAGCATTAAGGTATACTTTAATGCTCATAACTCTTACCTTCAGATTTCAGCCACATGCCAAAACCGTTTAACATTGGGTGACCCTTCCTTCAGATATATACATGAATGTTCAATTGCCGTATTCTCGGACGAAAATCAACGCAAGAGTCAAAGCAACAATATCGAGAATGCTAATTCGCAGTACTGTTTGTTGGCAGATTCTTGATGCGCATTGAACCAGCTATGATAATACCAACGACACCAGCAATAAACCCGAAAAGAAAGGTTGAAGAATACCCAAATTTATCGGCAAAAACGCCCGCAATCGGTGCGGAAAAGGCATAGGCAATATCCTGAAACATTCCGAATCCTCCGATGGCGGTGCCGCGCTGTTCCGGGTTAACCCTCTTTATAACTTCTACACCCATCGCCGGGTATATCATTGAACAGCCGAGACCGGTAAGTAACGCACCAATCAGTGCAAGACTATAATGAGGTGCAAGCCAGAGTAAACTTTGCCCAACCGTTTCAACCACAAGCGAAACGAGCGCGACTTTTACTCCTCCAATTTTATCGGGTAGGGCACCGAAAAGAATCCGGCTTATCACAAATCCGATTCCGAATAATGAAAGACCGACACCGGCATATGGCCATCCTTGATCTTTAAAATAAAGCGAGATAAATGCTCCGAGAACCGCAAAACCGACTCCTTGAAGCGTAACGGCAAGTCCTTGCTTCCAGATTATTCCCAAAAGCTTGAGAAACGATTTTTTCGCTTCGGTAGCTTTATGAGGAGCAACTTCAGGAGCGGTGAGAAACATTATAACACCGATAATCGGCAAAATGGATGACGCTAGCATGACCGAACTAAAGCCAAAATACTTATAGAGTGTAAGTCCCACAGGGCCGCCTACTGCAAATGTACCATACATCGCCATCCCAAAAATCGAGAGTATTTTCCCCGAATGGACAGAGCCGAGGCTTGAAAAATGCCAGCTTAGAAACCCGACGGTTGCCATACTTTCTCCTATGCCGAGCAGGAGTCGTCCTGCGATAAGAATTGCAAATGCTACTGAGGCACTCATTCCACTTATATCGGCAGCCATGCAAACAAGTGCAGCAGCCATGTAGAAGAAAAAGCCGAGCATAAAGCATTTTTTGCTGCTTTTTGCATCAGCAAAATTCCCCGCATACTTTCTGGAAAGAATCGTTGAAACGAAGGCGACACCGACAGCGGCCCCCCCTAGCCAGTTAGGAAGTTTGAGCTCTTCTATTACGAATACAGAAACAACAGGAAGTGCCATCGCGACGGATAAATAGGTGAGAAAAATTGCAAAACCAAGTTTTGCGAGACTTTGCTTTAATGATACTTGAGACATATAACCCCCTTATACTATACACCACCTAGTAAAAGGGTACAAAAAAAACGCACCCTCTGCCACATGGCAAACAGTGCGTTGGCTTACGTGAACGCTTACGTTATTTATTATGGTACAAAGTATAGTTCTTTTCTTGCAAAAAAGCAATCATTTTTTACATACCGTTGTTTTGCAATCGAATATTCAAAAAACACCTTTCAAAGCCCGATTTTTCGGGCCTTTTTACTGAAAAAAACTCTCAACTATGCTGATCTGCCGATAATATCTATAGAATAGCGAATCGGGCAAAGTAGTGGAAGCTGCCAATAATTTGTATGCTCAGCAGCGAACTGTCGATAAGGTACAGCACTACTGCTTTTCAGTACATGACACCGATGCTGGTACTGGGCTGTTAAGGATAAACTTGCTTGAAACGAACATGCACATTTCCATCCCAGCGGTGATCCGTCTCCCAGCCAAGAAGACAAAGAAGTAACAAAGCGGTTAGCACGGGCGGGGAAGATTTTAAACATTCCCGTCATTGACCATATCATTATCGGTAAAAACGGGTATTTCAGTTTTAAAGAAGGCGGCTGCCTGGATTCCTGTTGAGGCAGGTTAGGCGATAAAGCTTATCTGTCTTTTTCCTGCGTTTTGAAAATCATCGGCAGACCGACCATTATTGTACGAAAATAAAAAGCCTAAAGTCGCGGATTGTAACGGACAGTTAAAGTTTTATAACTATTCTCTAAAACCGAAAAAACCGGGATATGCGATAATTTATGTAGAGAGCGGGGTGAGTACATGGAACTGGAATACCGTGATAAATTACGTCAGGTCGGATTGAATATCAATTATTACAGGCGATATAGAAAACTGACCCAAATGCAGCTGGCTGAAAAAGTTCATATATCGCCATGCTATGTAAGCCAAATCGAGCGTGGTTTGGTAAAAAAATGCGGTTTCATTGCCGGTACTCATCACCATCGCCGATGTTTTACATATCGAGCTGGCAGACCTTTTCAAGTTTAGAGCAGTGCCAAATTCCAAGGAAGCAGGGCGATAAAAATGAGTAAAGGATACCGCTTGTCGTAGGCTACAGTAGCTATTTATAACATAATTGCCAGTAAGGTAACCGAACCCTATACACCCATGCGGTGCTGATTTAAAACTTTACATTTACGATAGGAGGAAAATTTGTGTTAGATCTAATCATCAACTATGCCTATATCATTTTTGTCCCCATCATTGCCATTGCCGGAACGGTTTGGTATATGAACAGCCATACAATCATTTCAACGGGACCGGAAGGAGAAGCAAAAGGCTGTTTGGGTGTTTTTATCACCTTCGGTATTGTTGGGGCGATACTCGTAACTCTTGCGATATATGCCCTGGCTTGGGGCGTACAATTCTTCATGGAACACTGGAAATGGTTTGCCGGTGCCGCCGTGATTTTAGTTGTATTGCTGCTGGTTGGAAATCAACGGTCGAACCCGACCGCAGAGAAAGCGGAAGGTAAAAGGTAAATTTTATATTAGGTCAAGCGGCAGAACGGCCTTTAACTGCTGGGAGAACAATATGAAAAAGTATATATTAACTATGCTGGCCGCAGTATTTTTGGCATTTACTTTCGGAAATGTCCAGCAAGCAAATGCTCAGCATTTTGACTACGATGAAGCCTATCAAATTCTGCAAGGAGCATGGACGGATGAATCTCCTTCCCATACAAACCCGCAACCAAGATATCTTGTATGGAAGAGCAATGACGGCTCCGAATGTAATATTGTCAATGGGAAAGGGTATACAGATCCTGACGGTAATAGCATAATTTATTTTGATTATAAAGGTACAAGGGCATATGCGAATGTAACCTATTATCCTGATCAAGGGAAATATTACGCTAGAATTTATGCGTATATGAATACATCTAAAAGTTGGCTTACCCTTTATGATTGTTTATCTAAAGACAGGTAATATAAAGAGTAAGGATTAAAGCTGATGGATCAAGATAATCAATAAAAAACAGTATGGTTTTTGGAGAAACTATAGATAGCCTAGC
>JBDKTO010000072.1 GCA_039680175.1 Veillonellales bacterium
AAAAATTAAGGCAGATATTGGGAAGATTTTGAGAGATTTGTGTAATCGCAAAGGAGTAGAAATCATAGAGGCAGAATGTTGTTCGAATCATATCCATATGTTAGTAGCAATTCCACCCCATTTAAGCAGTCAGAAACTCATTGAGCTCGCACCGGAGACTAGTATTATAGAAGTGGATGGCAAATATATCTCCCGTCCAAAATGGAGCTTTCTTAAAAGCACTTTTGGCTACAACACCTGGGCTGTCGATGGAAAAGTACTTTCCTTTGATGGCAAAGCATTGGAACTCTCTCTTTCAGGAAAAAATATAAATCCCGATAGCATTGACATTGAGGGAACAATGAATCTGGCTCATGCATATTTCCCATTCAAAGGGAAAATCAATGATGATGGGATGGGCGAGTTTGAGTTTATTGATAAACAAAAGGGCAATACCGGTATTAAAGGGACGCTAAAAATCAATTCCAAGAATGAGATCGAAGTTGAAACAGCAAAAATTACCGTAGAACGCCAGAATCTATTTGGTCCACGAAAAACTACACCCGTAACTATTGAGGCAGGCACCTACATTTTAAAAAGCAAATAAATGAGTTGTAACGATACCCTTAAACGACTCCTTGCTTCAATAATTCACCTTTGGTTTTGGTTCGTCTATATTTGAAAAGCCTTCCGGGCAAATACCGAAGGCTTTTTTCCATGGTATTCCCAATAGAGTTTGAACCACCGACCAACAATTATAATGATTTTATGTGTATTTGGGCTGCTCTATTGCCTTCCTATTTGCCTTCCAAGCATAAAAAAGCCTTCCGACAAACGCCGGAAGGCTTGAATTTACTGGAGCGGGTAACGAGATTCGAACTCGCGACCCACGGCTTGGGAAAATGAAGTGTGCTATTTTATAGATTCTTTTAATTCCATCAGGTCCTGATTTCCCTGGAATTCTGAACGGGTAGCGTTGTATTATGTCTGATAAATCCAATGTTTCTATTTGGTTTTGCCCCACTAAATGCCCCACTAATTTTATTTACGCTGCGATACTTCAGTCTCAATATAGTGGGCCATAAATTCGACAAAAGCCTGGGCATTGGTTAATTGCTGTTGAGCTTCATCTTTACTCACAACATAAAAGTCATCATAATCAGTTTTATTACGGACCCTAAATGCATTTGCTAGCATCTGATAGTGGGTGTGATCGCATTTTCCATTAGCAATATAATATTGGTTAAAATAACCAATTATGCTGGAATGCTTCTTGGAATCAAAGCTATCAATAGCAAGCAAAGCTCTTGTTGCGTGAAACATAGCATAATAGGATCGATTGATAGAATTGGCTAGTCGATTTTCCTCAAATGCATCTATAGCATCGGATAAACATTCCTTTGCTTTTTCCATACGGTACTTAGACAGCTCTACCATTTCAGCTTGCATAAAATTCAACCCCCTCTGCTTTTACGTTCTGATAGAAGGGCAAAAACGGTACCCAATGATGAAAATGCTCATAATTTTTATCAATGATTGCGGGAAGTACTCCGTATTTGATTGAAATATCGGTCATGATGTCGGCAATCGCATTATTATACGGGTTCAACTCTTGATCATTTAAATTAACCAGCACCATAATATCCATATCGGAATACTCTTCCTGCTCACCACGAGCATAGGAGCCAAAAAGAATTACTTGCCGTAATTTATCTCCAAAGATATTTTTCATGCTATCAACAATTTCATTCATTATGGTAGTGACACGACTTTTTTGGTTATCAGCTATAGGCATAGCCCGACATCCTTTCGCTTCAAACTATTTCATCCTAACAGTATCATTATTCCCAAAAGTAAGTCAAGTTTAAAAAGTATTATAGAAATACTAAAAGACTTGGATTTATTACAGCGGATATTGTAATGAATCTGTGACCATCGAGTTGGGAATTGGAGAATTGAAGTTTTTAATATTCTATTATGTTGTAAAGAATTAATAAAAACAAGGCTCGCAAAGGATTTACTTTCTATAGAGTCTATGTTTTCTATTGCGTACTAATATGAATTGGTCCGCAAAAAGGTCAGCAGATTATCTATTTACTGCTGTAATATAAAAAAGCCTGAAACAGGCAGCAAACTATCAGATTCCTAAGGCCTCAGAAAACAAGCATGGTGATTAGTCTAGCCGAAGTTATATTATACACCGAATGAAATATAATATCGCTTTTCTGTCGAGTACGATCAATTTTCCGACCGAACAGAATTTTTGGCCGCTATGCGGGTGGAGGTTTTAAACCCGTAAGTTGTTGTGGCCAAAATCCAAACCTGATTAGCATCAAGATGGTGCCGAGATGGAGTCGACGTGAACGTGACGCAGGTTTTAGTTAGAAACATAGGAACTGCCCTTTCCTTTCTAAAACACCTAATGGAAGAGAACGAGCTTTTGAAGGAGTGTGAAATCTGATATCGAAGATTATAAAAGTTGCAAAATTTAATTTTGGGGTGGACAATTTGCTTATTGAAGGTGCTTTTTATAAATTACCTGAAATTCTCGCAGCTTCAGACGACCCACAGGGGATATATGAAGCCAATATTGCCAATTTATTTGCCATGGGAATATTGCTTGAATTTAATGCTAGGAATGTAGAAAATGCTTTGCAAAACATCCAATTGGAAAAGCGGTATGAAAAAAGCCGTAATCTACGTGCAGACGTCTATGTTAATTTGGCCAAATTTTCCAAAAATCTCTACATTTATGGAATCAGGCCCAACAACTGGATAGAAGCCAAGTATTTTGGAGGCCTTAAAAGAAACAAAGGTAATGAAACCAAGTCTGAGAATGCTGGGGCCATAATGTATGATATCTTTCGTCTCTGCTGTTTGGTTCCGCTATCACTGCAGAAAAAGGACAACATGACGAGGTATGTCCTGAACGTTTTTAATAACCGGCCCGAAAAGTACCTAGCATATAGACGGGAATCAAGAACTGAACGTATTTGGCTAAGTAATCTACTGCATCCAGGGAGCAACGAGATTATTTTTTCCTTGTCGCAGGAACCTAAAACAATAAAAGAATTATTTGGAAAATATTTTCTAAATAATCCAACTACGGAACTCACCATTAAAGCTAATGTTGAAACATTAGAATTTAAACCTTTTATTGATGCTGATATTCAATTCTGGGGATATTTATCCAGGATTGTAAATTTTACTATAGCCCTAGAAGGAATCAAAGTTACTTACGACCCATTACAAAAGTTTGACCAGATTAATATAGATAATCTTTCCGCGATACGGAGTGAATTATTTACGGTGGACAAGTAAATGAAATAAGTGGGAAGGCGTATGATTTGAGAGGATGAAAAAATTTGCACCAATAGAGGAAAGACATATCTTCTATCATTTTTATTTATCAATAATCTAACCTTAAGTTGCCTACTTATCGCCTCAATATAAAAGTAAGATAATGGAGCATGTGGTATACTCCAAATAAATAAGTCCGAGGATCAGGCGCACAGTCTGATCCTTTTCAACAAATAATAAAAACCAGTTGTGTCTGTGAATTTCAAAAAAGGCAAATAGAAAAAAATAGCGAAGAATATATCTAATTGAAATATTGTATGCTTTTCTTTTGTTTGGCACAGTAGGATCCAAAACCGTAAAAAGGAAGTAACGGCCTATGACGTTATCTGAAGCTCAGACCCGTCAGCGTTATATCGACAACCAGCTTGTAGAAGCTGGTTGGGGCAATGACGACCGTTCGGTACTGGAAGAATTCGCAATAGGACCATTGAAAGAACGGCCAGCAAAATATGGAGAAAAGCTTGGCTTCGTTGATTACGTTCTTATCGGCAAAAGCGGAAAGCCGTTGGCAGTCGTTGAGGTCAAGCGTACCAGCCGTGATCCGCTAGTAGGAAAACGGCAAGCTGCAGATTACGCTGATCAGATTAAGGAAAAATTCGGGGTTGACCCGTTTATTTTTCTAACCAATGGCAACGAAATACTGTTTTGGGATCGAGGCCGATATGCTCCACGCAATGTAAGCGGATTCTTCACACGGGAAGACTTGGAGCGCATGCTACATCAAAAACGCTATGCTACGCCGCTAGCACAGGTCGAACTAAAACCGAATGTCGTGGGGCGTCCCTATCAAAATGAGGCTATTCGCCGTGTCACCGAGGCAATCGAGGCAGCTCGCCGAAAATTTCTTTTGGTAATGGCAACAGGCACAGGTAAAACCCGCATTGCTCTTGCCATAATGGACGTACTATTACGCGCTCGGCGTGTACAACGTATCCTTTTCCTTGCCGACAGGCGTGTGTTAGTGCGTCAGGCAATGAGCGCTATCAAGGAACATCTGCCTCACGAAAGTATGGGAAGAATCGAAGGCGGCGAAATTCCTACAGGCGCTCGCATTCATGTGGCTACCTACCCCAGCATGATGGGCTGTTTTCGCGCGCTTTCACCAGGCTATTACGACCTTATTATTGCAGACGAAAGCCACCGTTCTATTTATAACCGCTACAAGTCGATTTTCGACCACTTCGACGCTCTATATTTAGGCTTGACGGCTACACCGACAGATTTTATCGACCATAATACCTTTAATCTCTTTGGATGCGAAGACGGTATTCCGACCTTCAACTATTCATACGAACAAGCTGTTGACGATGGCTATTTAGTACCTTACCGGGTACTAAATGCCCAAACTAATTTCCAAATTAGCGGTATTCATGGTGAGAATCTTTCCGACGAGCTCCGGCAAAAGCTGTCCGAGCAAGGCGTTGATTTAGACGAGTTGGACTTTGAGGGTACGGATATTGAGAAGACAGTTACCAACATCGGTACTACTGATGCGCTGGTACGTGAATTCATGAATAAGTGTCGCAAGGACGTTTTGGGCCTGCCGGTGAAAAGCATTATTTTTGCCACAAGCCACGGTCATGCCAAGCGTTTCTACCAGAGTTTTAACAAGCTTTTTCCAGACTACCAGCGCCAAGGTTTAGCAGAAATAATTGACAGCCACATGGAGCGTGCCGAGGAAACATTGGATGATTTCAAGTTTAAAGATATGCCACGTATCGCTATCTCAGTGGACATGTTGGATACTGGCGTCGATGTTCCCTCTATTCAAACCTTAATGTTTGCCAGACCCATCTTCAGCCGAGTGAAATTCTGGCAGATGATCGGTCGAGGTACAAGACTCTATGAAGAGCCGAAGCTAAAAGTACGAAAAAGAGATTTTCTTATCATTGACTGTTGGAATAACTTCGAATACTTCCAGCTAAACCCCGAGGGTGACAATAATCACCCCACTGAGCCTCTACCGGTACGATTGTTCCGACTGCGACTGGAGAAACAGGTCCTGCTGAATTCCCGCGATCCGAGAGATGAACGCGTTTTTAGGATGTTACAGTCTATGCTTAGTCAACTCCCTTTGGACAATGTCAATGTCCGTCCCCACAGCGAGCAGATTACCAATTTGGTTAAACGTTGGCCTAATCATTCCGTTGATACCGAACGCTTCCTTACTCAAACCATTGCTCCTTTGTTTCGCTTTGTCTGGACCGCCTCGCTTCCTGAGCTTCAGTTCCGAATTACTGTGGAGCGCATTGCAGTGGCTTGGCTTGTTGGTGAGGAAGAAAAGGTGCAAAATCTGGCAGAAAAGGCGCGGGAGGCTGTGTCCAGTCTTGCGGCCAATATCGAAGAGGTTAAGGCCGTCGCTGAACAGCAGGCGTGTGTCCTGAGTGATGGCTTCTGGGATCATCTCGACTTAGACCGTCTTGATATTTTGCAAGAGCTATTCGGCCCATTGATGCGCTTTCGCCAACGAGAGAGCAGCCAGTTCGTCGAGCTCAACCTTCCGGACAAGATCGCTAGCCGTCATTGGATAATCTATGGACCATCGGGCGAAGGTGCCTTCGCAGATAGCTATCGGCAAAGGGTGGAGGCATGGGTCCGTACCCTTGCGGACAATCTATCGTCACTGATTAAGCTCAGACGTGGTGAGCCACTTAGTAATGGCGATATTGAGGAGATTGCTAAGGCACTGAATCAGGCGGATTTATTTGTCACGGAAGAGATTTTGCGTGACGTTTACCAGCAGCCATCCGCGAACCTACCTGATTTTCTATTACATATACTGGACATTGCTAAACTACCAAGTCAGGAAGAAAAGATCAAAGCTGCATTCGAGCACTTTATTGCCGAGCACGGCTATATGAGCGCTAGCCAGATCAACTTTTTACGTGCTATCCGATCTTCCGTTATCCGAGGTTATAAGTTGACCCGAGAACGGCTTTATCAGCCGCCGCTATCGCGTCTTGGAATTGTAGAAAATCTTTTTGCTCCTGAAGATATTGATAAAATTATCGATTTTGCCAACAAGCTAGTGGATGAAATCGCATAAGAAGGAAAGGAAAACTATGCTCGCACCATACATTAAAACAAACGTTGATAAACTCTGGAATCTGTTCTGGAGTGCCGGTATTACAAATCCCCTAGTCGCCGTGGAGCAGATAACTTACCTGCTATTTTTAAAACGATTGGAAAGTATTGACAATGAACGCGTTAATAAGGGCCGCCCTTCCATTTATTCGAATTATTCTAAAAACAAGGATGGCAAGTCAGAGATTGACGCTAACCAGTGCCGTTGGAGCTACATTGAGCAAGATAAAACGCCTCAGCATCTTATTAATGTAGTTTTTCCTTGGCTGCGTGAATTGGAAAAACATATTGCCAATAGCCAGGCACCGGCCAATGGAATTGAGAGTATTGGTAATCGCATGAACGATGCCTATTTTCAGCTCGACCCAAATAAAGGAGCTATTCTTCAGCAAGCTATCGACCTGATAAATAGCTTGTTTAGCCGCGTGGATATCCAAGGTGCTACAACTGACATCATGGGTGACACCTTTGAATACCTTCTTTCAGAGATTTCTACAGCTGGCAAGAATGGTCAATTTCGGACCCCGCGTCAAATCATCCGCTGCATGGTCGAAATGCTTGATCCACAATATGGCGAACGCGTTATCGATCCGGCGGCTGGTACCGGTGGTTTTCTTTTTTCCAGTATCAACTACATTTTAGCAAAGCACACCGATCCGGATTTACTTCGCATTGAGTGGGATGGCACTCTTCATCGGGTTTTCGGTGACCAGCTTACACCTGAGGAATATAGTATAGTGTATCAAAGCGACCACTACGTGGGCTTTGACAATGATCGTACCATGGTACGCATCGGATGGATGAATATGATCCTACATGGTATTGAAAACCCGCAGATACACCAGCGCGATAGTTTAGGCAAACGCCGCGACAAGGATCAGCTCAATGGCCTACTGGCTTCCGAGAGTTATGATGTTGTGTTAGCTAACCCCCCTTTTACTGGTACCGTCGATGCTGACGATCTTGACAGTGAAATTTTTCCTATGGCTGGGAAAAAGGGTAAAAAGGCCACCCAGGTGGTCACCAACAAGAGTGAGTTGCTATTCATTTGGCGAATGCTAGATCTACTGAAGGTAGGTGGTCGTTGTGCTGTAATTGTTCCCGAGGGGGTGCTGTTTGGCAACACCGAAGGCCATGTAAACTTACGCCGTGAACTACTAACTGAGCACAAGGTGGAAGCAGTGATTTCTTTACCGTCTGGTATTTTTCAGCCTTATACCGGCGTTAAGACATCTATCTTGGTATTCCAAAAAGAAACCCGTAAAGACGATCGTCACAAATGGAAACCGATAGAGCAACCACGCTCCCAGCAGGTCTGGTTTTATGAAGTGGAGCAGGAATCTTTCACTTTGGACGCTAAGCGCAACGAACGCCGTGGCCAAGATAACGACTTGTGGGACATGCTGGAAAAATACCGTCTGCGACATGAAATGGACTGTAATGATCTCGATTACTATCAACCGAACTATTGGTCCGAACGCTGGCGCATGGTTGACGGTCACACTCTCAAGGCCTTTTCGGATAACAGAGAGGTTCTGCGATGGAAAGATCAAGTAGCTGCAATCAACGAGCTGTTTTCAGAGTTGCCCGCCGACCCGGAAAAGGCTTACGAACTAATTCGAACTTCCCAGCAACAAAAACTAGAAGTTATTGCGCGGGGTTATCTGGGTGGAATCGTAACCGAGGCGCGGGCGAAGATCAAGTCCAAAGTCCTGGCCGAAAAGGTGCTAAGAAGTGCCATCGCGGAGTTTCGTAGCCTTTGCGAAAAGCACAAGGATGTGTTTGATCAGGAAGAGAAGGTCGCCTATCCCTTATATCAAAAGGCTTTCAGGGAGGTGGCCGAGAATGTTGCCGAGGCCCTCAAGGAACAAATCTTATCTGGTGCGTCTGTCAATATAGATGTCTTCGACGAAGCTAAGGCGATGGAGCAAATGTCCGATATCGCCCGCCAATATGCTCGTCTCGACGGTTACGATGTTACGTTACGCAGCTTGGATTGCTTGAGACGCGCGGGTTTATTAAAAGAGAAAAAGCATTGGGTAACCCCAGTAAGAGTCTATGCTCAGGATCCAGATTGGCAGTGTGAGGATGAAAAGCTTAAGGGCAGCCACGACGAAAACGGCAACTTACGTCCCGAATATCTGGCCTCGATTCAGCTCTATGATGATCAGGGCAAACTTAATGAAGGTTTGCTTGAGCCCGATTGTATAGAGGCACGAGGCTGGAATCTCTCCGCTAGTCAGTATAAACCTTTTCAATTTGAGGACGTTATCAATAATCAAAGTCTAGCGAAGATGATTCGCGAGCTTAAACAGAAGGAAGACATAATTATAAAAGAGCTGGATAAGTTGCTTATGATGGTGGAGGGGGGGGAATGATGTTCCCTAAGGAGTGGCCTATAGTCAGATTGGGAGACATTGTTGTAGATATACAGCCCGGCTTCGCTCAAAGGCCTGACCAGGAAGATTCGGGCATTGGACAAATACGCACCCATAATGTAACGCCAGAAGGTCGGTTATGTCTTGCGGGTCTCAAATATGTTACCCCATCAGAGAAGGAAGCGTCTAAATATCTTCTCCAAAAGGGAGATATCATTTTCAATAATACGAATAGCGAAGAATGGGTTGGTAAAACTGCGCTGTACGATATTGAGGAGCCATTACTTTTTTCAAATCATATGACACGAATCCGCGTCGATAAAAAAAATATTTTTCCCGAATTTTTAGCACGCTATTTGCATTTTTTTTGGAAGATAGGTTTTTCACGATCGCGAGCAAAACGCTGGGTCAGCCAGGCTTCAATTGCTCAATGCGAATTGATGTCTTTCAAGCTGAATCTGCCGACGATTGTTGAACAAGAACGCATCCTCGAAATCCTCAAGCAAGCAGACGCTGTGTGTATTGAGCGCGAAGAATTTCTCAAGCAAGCTAAACATCTTCCTACAGTGCTATTTTTTGAGATGTTCGGTGATCCAGATCCTAGAATAAACCAACGATGGGAAGTCGAACCGCTTGCGAAAATTACGCAAGTAGAAACCGGTGGAACCCCTAGCAGAGCAAAATCGGAATTTTATAACGGATCTATTCCATGGGTTAAGTCCACTGAGTTAGTTGATGGAAGAATTAGCCAGACCGAAGAGGCGATTACTGAAGTTGCTTTGGAGAAAAGCAATACTAAAGTGTTTCCTGTGGGAACTGTGCTATTAGCTATGTATGGGCAAGGACAAACAAGAGGTAGGACAGGGTTATTGAAAATTGCAGCAACTTGTAATCAAGCATGTGCAGCAATTCTTCCAAACGATAAAATGTTGCCAGACTATATATTTGTTTGGCTTCAGTGTTCGTACGAGCGCGTACGTGCCTTAGGCCGAGGGGGACAGCAAAAAAATCTCAATCTTAATATTGTAAGATCGCTCAAAATACCTAAGCCACCCATAGATATCCAAGAAAAATTTAGTAATACGTTGACGCTTATTGATGATATTACGAGAATATCTAGCGATATAGCTAAGCATTATGATAAAGAATTGAGTCAAATTATATCGGCCGCTTTCTTCGGAGAGCTCACCAAATCTTGGCGCGAAGCTCACCGCAAAGAGTTAGAAGCCTGGCTCGTAGAGCAGGCCGAACTTTTGCCTAAAAAATCAGCAAGTATTTTAGTCAAGAAACCTTTTCCGATCGGACGCCCTGCACTTACCCATTATCCCCGCCGCTGGCTGATGAATCAGCTAAGTGGAGTGCAGTATCATGTATATGAGGCGTTAAGAGAATGGAAGGGTACTCTCAACCCGTCAGAAGACTTAGAGCTCTTTCTGGAAGAGTGGCCAATAGAACATCTAGAAGACGCCAAAAACCATGTGCTGTCCGTCCTGAATCAGTTGGCTGGGCTAGGACTCATAGCGCGGGTGAGTATACCTAATCAGATCGGAGATTATGCCACTGCTTATCGTTTACTACGCGAGGAAGAGTTGTCCAAGACCGACGATTTCAAACGATTGGAGGCGTTGGACTAGAATGCGCCTGCGTTATCTATACATCCGTAACTATCCGCCGCTCGATGAAGTGGGCATATGCTTCAACGCCCCGGCTTTGCCTGAGCGGGAATGTGCTATACGCTTTGTGGTGGGTCTGAACGGTAGCGGCAAGACTCACTTGCTCCAAGCTGTTGCCGAGATATTTCTAGCATTGGCCCATCAGCAATGTCCGCATTTTCCGGTCACTCTTGCCTGGGAACTGGGCAAAGGCGATAATCGTCGCACGCTAGTTTTTGATAACTCTGGACATGGTGGGGAAGAGGCCTGGTGGCAGAGTGAAGAAATTATACCCAATGATACACGTCTGAATCAATGGGCGAACCTTATCGGCGAACTGCATACTGGCAAGAAGGGCTGGGAAGAGCTAATACGTGATGGAAACTGGCCCGGTGAGGGCGTAGGTCTACCTACGGCAGTGCTGGCTTACACCACTGGCTGCCTAGATCCTTGGCAATGGATATTTCGCCGAAGGACATTTGGCGCCGACAACGATATTATCTCTGAGCCCGAAGACTATGATGTGGGAAGTGAGCGACCTGTCGGCTGGAGTCGGGAGCGGGAACGTGAATACCAGGCCGATTTGGGCAGCGAAGAAAGTCTAACGGAAGTAAGACGGCTGAGACAGCTAGCCGATGAACGAATTGCAAAAGAATATGATCAGGATATTTGCATGTTAATCGATCCGATTCTTCTTAAGTTCGCCCTGTTGGCTGTCTCTCTTCGTCAGGCTATGCAGGACTATCGAGATTACGCCACAGACAAAACCTTTCAAGTTTTGATTCAACAGATCAACGAGAATCCCGACAAAATTCGAGGCCTACGCCGCATTTTTTCCCAAGTTGGTTGGGTATGGCCGGTGAACGTAGTTTTACAGGTTGATTTCAAGCTAGACGCATGGGGTGAGGGTGGGGCTATTAAAAAGCGCAAATGGCTTCAGGCACTATATTCGCTAGCTAATGAGGTAGTTCGTGAACCTGAACCCAGCACCCAACGACGGCTGTTCTTTGACCTAAAGGCCTCAATTAACCCTGTTGAAACTATGGTTGAATACTTTGGTGAGATTGATGCCTGCGAATATGTGGGTGACGCCTTGCAACAATTTCTCGGAGGGGCTGAAAGCTCGCCTTTTAAGGCCTTTAAGCGACTAGTAGACCTTCATCGTCAGGGTCTACTTTCGGACATCCAAATCGCTGTGCGCAAAGCCGATGTAGAGGATATTTTACTATTTGACGAACTTTCCGATGGTGAGCGAGAATACTTGGGCCGAATGGCGCTGCTTCATTTATTGGAAGAAGAAACTGATGTTCTGTTGCTTCTTGACGAGCCCGAAGTCCATTTCAATGATAAATGGAAACGGGAGATCGTGGATATTATCGATAGCGTCATCAAGAATTGCGCTAATGATGTACTTATCTCCACACATTCCAGCATTACCTTAACGGACGTTTTTAATGACGAAATTGTTCTCTTTGACAAGATTGATGGACAAGTTGTTCCCGTTGAGATTCGAACTAACACTTTTGGGGCTGACCCCAGCGAGGTTATGATTCGCCTCTTCGGTGTGCCAGATAGCATAGGCGAACGTGCACTGGAATGGCTCGACACACAGCTTGATCGCAAATGGACTAAGAAAGATATACCTGAACTAGAAGAAATCTTAAAGCGCGTCGGCCCCGGCTTTCACCGCTCTGAACTGCGGGGGATTTTGAAAGGACTGAAGAAAAAGGAAAATGCTACATACGATTAATTTACCTTCTTGCATACAACACTTGGAATGGATAGTTCGATTCCAACGTGTTCTATTGTATGCGCTGTGCAACTCCAGCGTTGCAGCAGCCAATGTAACTATTATTTGGGTAAAAACTCAATGCCCTGACGTTGACCATGATTGGATAGAACAGTTTTGTGGTTGGGCGATAAAAGGGAAGTCTATGTTGAATCGTATGCAAACAGTTGCTTCGCTATCTATCGCAGATAAACGGGCTCTAGTTAACCACTATAAGAGAAATATCCGCTATTCCGAAGCGTTCGGGTCTACAAACCCCTCACCTCCAGCAGTAGCTCCTCTACCTAACGGACTATCAACATTAGCAGCTACTGCTTATAGTGATTTTTTCGAGATGTTTTATGCGCCCATTTTTTATGATCAAAAAGGTTATTCGATAAACGCCATAGACCTGAATGGAGAAAGATTCACAAGGAATAAATATTTGACGGCATATCACGCAGCCAACGATAATCTCAAGGTTTGTCCGCTCTGTGATGGGGGGATGGACGGAGCGGAACTAGATCATTGGATGGCCAAGAAATACCTTCCCGAGTTAAACTGCTATCCGCAGAACCTGGTAGAAATATGTGGCGCATGTAACAAAAGGACCAACAAAGGGGAGAAGTTGGTCTTTGATAAGGAAACGGCTGATCCATTTAGTAAATGGTTTCATCCATATCTACGCCCTGCGGTTGGGCTTTTCACTGTGGATAGGCAGGAAAGAAAAGTTAGGCTTGTTTCTGATAATGCAAGCATTCAGGAAAGACTTGATAAATTAGACAATCTCATAAACTTAAGTAAGCGTTGGTCCCAAGAGTGGAAAACCCAATTAAAACGAATCGAGAAAAAAATCTATGGTGCCCGTCGTCGCGGACAATCTCTGGATAAAGATGCCTTGCAAAGTAAAATTCAAGCTTGGAAGAACGAGACAGAAGATGAGGTTGGGATTGAACCTTATGCACTATTAGCAGTTTATATACTTTCGCTAGCGCTTGATCCAAGCTCTGATGAATATGCGGAAGTTCATTCCTACGCCCAAGTATGACGATAAGAATGATATAGTGAGTATTTTTCCGACGTGGCGACATGAACGCGAGCATAGTTCACCACCTTATAATTTTTTATCATTATGTTAGATTAGAAATGGTTAAACGTGATTTTATTGGAATAAATACAATATAAACATAAAATAAATTGACAAAAACAATAAAATATGTAAAAATTAAATACATAAATAGGAAAAGGGGTGGCGGTATTGGAGAAAAATATTAACGATAAGCTGATTTTACAAAATGATCTTCTTAGAAGAATTGTTTATGCGGTTAATAAAGCTGTGGAAGATGATATTCCAGATTATTTAAAAGAGCAGCATCACGAAACCAATAATGCCATACCTCATCTTAAGGGCGATTACATTAATGATAATTTGCGGAATAATGTAGTAAAAGAGAATATCGAATTAATTCCGTTCAAAAGGTATGGCTGGTCGGGGAGAATAATTATAGATCATGTAAATCACGTAACGTATACGATCACTACTCTTAATACATTAGTAGGCATACCTAGGAAGAAGGAACGGAGAACCCCTCATTATTTACAATCTATTCTTTATGCTGAAAATTCCGGCTGCCAAGCTCCGGTTAAACAAACATGTCTTGATTTGGGCATAACGCAATTTAGCTCTGAAGAATTAGAAGAAGATTATAACAGTATTACCAATGGATTGATTAGTAAAGAAGATGATTATCGCCACTACATAATTGCCTATAAGTCAGAGGGCAATGAGATTGTAGAGATTATACTAAAATTACTAGATCGAGATTTTGATGCAGTAGATGAAGTTTCCTTAATGGAATATATCAAACCCGATTATGCAAGACTTACTGACATAGAAGATTTTAAAGATTCAAGTAAAACGGCTGAAGAACCCGATCACAAAGGATTGGTCGCCGTTAAAGCAGGTCTTAAGCCGAATTTGAAAGACACAGATAAACCGGTCGATTTGTAAACCTTCAGGAGAAGATAATTATGGATAAGAAATTTCAAGGCAGTCGTTTGAAAAATGCAAGAACATTTCGGGCATTAACACTAACCGAATTAGCCAAATTAACAAATATAAGTAAACAATCAATTTCACTCTATGAAAACGATAGAACAACACCTGATCATGGAAAAGTTCGATTAATGGCAGCCGCTTTGAATTTTCCATATAATTTTTTCTTTCAAGAAGATAATTATGAGGCGAAAACGGAAACAACTTATTTTCGTTCTTTAGTGAGTGCAACAAAAAAAAATAGAATTGCACAAAGTTTGAAATTGGAATATGTTGCAAAGATATATGGATCATTAATGGAATATATTGACTTTCCAAAGCTTAATCTTCCAGACATAAATTTTGTTGGCGTTGATGATGTATTCGAATGCGAAAGCAATAACTCCATCCAAGAATTTGAAGTTATTGCAGACGATCTTCGCCATTTTTGGAACATTAGTGACGAACCGATAACAAATTTACAATATTTATTGGAGAAGAACGGAATTGTTGTTACTGGCTTCGATACGAAAGAAGATAAAATTGATGCATTTAGTCAAAGTATAATAGTGAATGGTCATTCGATTTTTTTTATTGCATTATCTTTAGGTAATCGGTCGGAGGGACGTATTCGGTTTGATTTGGCACATGAATTAGGTCATATCATTTTGCACCCGTGGAGTGAAGATTTGGAATCAATAACAAAAGATGAGTTTAGAATGAGAGAACGTCAAGCAAATATATTTGCGGGTGCATTTCTCCTTCCTAAAACGAGTTTTGGTAAAGATATTCAAACCTATCCTACGGATTTAAATTTTTATCAATTTTTAAAAAAGAAATGGAAGGTTTCTATTCAAGCAATGATTTATAGAGCCCATCAACTAAATTTTATTACAGATAATCAATATCAATATTTAATGCGACAGGTCTCAAAGAATGGATGGCGAATAAGGGAACCAGGAGATGTGCCATTTTGCATCAATGAGAGCATTTTTCAAGGAGCTATTGATTTATTAGTAAATGACCACATTTTGACAACACGAAGTATCATACGTAAGTTTGACCAGTTCGGTGTTAGTTTATATCCCCGTGAAATCGAAGAGTTACTTCACTTACGTGCGGGAACACTTATGATGGAAGATAATGTTACTCCGATTATACAACTACGCAAGACCAAAGAATCACACGATAGTGAGCTTATTTGATAGGTTAAAAACATATAACTATAAAAGATAGGACTTGGCAATTGCTAAGTCCTATCTTTATGCCAGTTTACTTTGCGTCATGACATATTCAATAACCCCCTGCTTAGGGATCTTCCAAACCCGGTTATACCGAAACGCCTTTAACTCACCGGATGATAGTAATTTGTAAGCAGCATTTTTACCAATGAACAGCATTTCGCAAAGTTCTTCTACAGTTACTACGTCGTTATATTGCTCAAACATGATTCCATTTCCCCTTTAACTATTTTTTTTAATAATATGTTCTCGTAGTAATAAAGAGGAAATGTATTGATTAAAATAGGAATGCTAAAATAGTAAAAATGGAAGATAAATAAAGACACGTTTATTTGGTCAATCTTGACTTTGTATAAGCTTTGAGAGCTTCTACCGGTATTTTCCATGCTTTTCCCGTCTTATAAGCCTTCAGTTCGCCATTGTGAATCATTTGATAGACCTTTTGTGAACTGACGCTAAGCAGACTTGCTGCATCTGATACATGCAGAGCCAGTTTTTCAATTAGCATTGGGATTCACCTCCTAATCCTTTTTATCATTATGTTAGCTTAACAAAGTATGAAATGTGTTAGCAGCTTTGAGCTTTGTCAAAATCAGTTGCATGACAGGTAAAAAAACTACAGTTATATATTATAAACTTGACACTGGCAGGTTTTATGGAGGGCCCATAAACCCTTGCAAAGGAACATACTAAAGGAACATAGAAAAGCACTGACTTTCGCGGTCAGTGCTTTTCATGTTTCGAGGAGGAATACTGCTATGCCTATTGGCAAAGAAGAAACACCATTGGAATGTCTGTCGGAGGAAACCTTATTAAGTGAATTTATAGCCCCGCCTGCTGCAAAACAGCTCATTGCGGAATATGTCAGTATCTACAATATCCTGCAGCATACGTCGGAACAGCAGTTGGCCGGTATCACCGGCATCGGCAAGGCTAAGCTTCGAAAGCTTGCCTACATTAAAGCGGTGATTCAGCGGATGGAACAGGAACGGAAAAAGCAGATTCAAAGGATTATAAAACCCCAGGATGCGGTAGCCTATTGTACCGATATGCAAGACTTACGGCAGGAAGAAATCAGGATTTTACTGTTGGACACAAAAAATAAGATATTGGCGCAAAAATGTGTTTTTATCGGTACCGTCAACTCTTCGCTGGTATCTGCAAGGGAAGTATTTTATGCAGCAGTACAGAATATGGCGACCAATATTATCGTTCTGCACAATCATCCCAGCGGTGATCCGTCTCCCAGCCAAGAAGACCAAGAGGTAACAAAGCGGTTAGTACGGGCGGGTAAGATACTAAACATCCCAGTCATCGATCATATCATTATCGGTAAAAACGGGTATTTCAGTTTTAAAGAAGGCGGTTGCCTGGATTCTTGTTGAGATAGGTAGGCGAAAAAGCTTAGCTGCCTTTTTCCTGCGTCGGCGTGAAATCATCTGCAGACCGGACATTATCGTACGAAAATAAACAGCCTGAAATTGCGGATTGTAACGGACAGTTAAAGTTTAATAACTATTCTCTAAAACCGGAAAAATTGGGATATGCGATAATTTATGTAGAGAGCGGGGTGAGTACATGGAACTGGAATACCGGGATAAATTACGTCAGGTCGGATTGAACATCAATTATTACAGGCGGTACAGAAAACTGACCCAACTGCAGCTGGCGGAAAAAGTTCATATATCGCCGTGCTATGTGAGTCAAATCGAGCGCGGGTTGGTAAAAAATGCGGTTTCATTGCCAGTACTCATCACCATCGCTGATGTTTTACATATCGAGCTGGCAGACCTTTTCAAGTTTAAAGCGGTGCCAAGCTCCAAGGAAGCAGGGGGATAAAAACAATTTTACCATTGCTGGCTACAGGCGGCAGTATCTATTTTCTTTACCAATCAATTGCCCGTAAAGGAACCGAACTCCATACATAGGGAGTTGAGCTATTTTAAAAGGGAAAAATGTGAGCCAATCCGGTAAGGTGATTGTCAGGATGGTTCTTGCCGTTTCATTAGCACCGATTCAGAAATTCTTTTAGGATAGGAGGAAAATTTGTGTTAGATGTAATCATCAACTATGCCTATATCATTTTTGTCCCCATCATTGCCATTGCCGGAACGGTTTGGTATATGAACAGCCATACATTCATTTCAACGGGACCGGAAGGAGAAGCAAAAGGCTGTCTGGGTGTTTTTATCACTTTTGGTATTGTAGGGGCGATACTCGTGACTCTTGCGATGTATGCCCTGGCTTGGGGCGTACAATTCTTCCTGGCACACTGGAAATGGGTTGCCGGTGCCGCCGTGGTTTTAGTGGTATTGCTGCTGTTTGGAAATCAACGGTCGAACCCGACCGCAGAGAAAGCGGAAGGTAAAAGGTAAACTTTATATTAGGTCGAGCGGCAGAAGGGCCTTTAACTGCTGGGAGAACAATATGAAAAAGTATATATTAACTATGCTGGTCGCAGTATGTTTGGTGTTTACTTTAGGAAATGTCCAGCAAGCCAATGCTCAGCATTTCGATTATGATGAAGCTTATCAAATTCTACAAGGAGCATGGACGGATGAATCTCCTTCCCATACAAACCCTCAACCAAGATATCTGGTATGGAAGAGCAATGACGGCTCTGAATGCAATATTGTCAATGGGAAAGGTTATACAGATCCTGATGGTAATAGCATAATTTATTTTGATTATAAAGGTACAAGGGCATATGCGAATGTAACCTATTATCCTGATCAGGGAAAATATTACGCCAGAATTTATGCGTATATGAATACATCTAAGAGTTGGCTTACCCTTTATGATTGTTTATCTAAAGACAGGTAATATAAAGAGTAAGGATTAAAGCTGATGGATCAAGATAATCAATAAAAAACAGTATGGTTTTTGGAGAAACTATAGATAGCCTAGC
>JBDKTO010000073.1 GCA_039680175.1 Veillonellales bacterium
TTGTACCCAACCATACGTGAGTGAGATTGAAAGTTTTGATCTTCGGATAATTGGCCCGGCGTCATTTGGCTTATATGGTAATGTATAGTCATTCCTAAATCTTTACCCTTTTCATACCATTGGCATATCTGCGCAATAGTTCCCTTTTGAACTTTGGCATACTTCACCACGGCTTGCCCTTTAAATTCTCTTGGCACAATCAGGTCTATAACCTTTTCAGCAACTACGCTTTTGCCATTAGCTGAATCATATAGTCCTAATGAGCTTTTTTTAAATTCTGTCAATTCATTCATGATTGTATTCATCTCTCTTAATTTTTAATGGTTACTTAATTGATTGGTGGGCGGGGGAAGATTAATTGCTGCCAGCCGATCTTTGATTTGATAATTCAAGGTACATTAGCCCGTCTGCTATTACCTGCTTTGCCTCTTCGGGGATATCAAGTTTTTCAAACCCGCACATAGCAAAAGTTCCAATTGCACCAATCTCCTTTACCATCATTTCTGCCTTTTTTACGGTATTTCTATGATCTTCATTTGTTGATAAAGAAACGAACGCCTCCCAGCATATCTTACATTGGTTAAATTCTTCGTCTGTCATAACTCCTTTGTTTTATATTATTTTAAAAATTGGTTTGATTGCTTAGTGCTTTGGCCGTCTATTTTCGTTCCCCGCAATTTTGACAATAAGTATATCCGGCTATCATTACGGATTTGTAATCTTGTTTACATTGACACCCCTTCGCTCCCTGCTCCCTGGTGGGTAGGGTGGCGGACAAACGTTCTCTCATTTGATCGTAAATAATTAATAGCGATTCGCATTTTGTCCGCAATCCCGAATCCCATAAAAGGGAATTAATGAACCCGCAAAACTCATTTCGCTCATTCGTTACAGCTTCCAAAAATTCCGTCAACTCATCCCCGCTTACAGGTGCAGCCGGTGGATGGGAGGCGGCAAGTCCTTGCGCATGCCCTTCATCGTAAGCGTCATTAGCTATACTTTCCCAAGAACCATATTCACGGCTTAGTACTCTATCAATAATTTCTTTTTTTGTTTCTTCTGCTGTCTTCATTGCTTTTTATTTATAGGTGAGGGAATAGTTACTACCAGTTCTTCGCCGGTAAGGAAATAAAAAAGATTTTGTAGGTTATTAAGTGTGTCTAACACCTTGTAATGATGTAGGCCAAGTTCAAGTTTAAAAGCATTGTAATAATCATCCCATAGTATGATATGAAACCCGTTATTGCCCCACGATTTCCAATACTTATTTTTATCACGGTTCCACCCGCACCACTCCACCAGCACTTCGGTGGTTAGGGGGATGGGGGAAAATGATTTGCTATGCGGGTCGTATTTTGAGATAGCGTAAATATTTTCTATGTCAAGTACTGTTACCATGTCATATATCATCACAACATTTCCCGGCAATAATTTTTCATTTGCTTGTATCATGGTTGGTTAATTTTATGGATGGGGAAATGATCTTTTGTCGTGAACAAATTCTGGCATACAGTTATCGCAATAAAATTTTTCATTTTCATCACTATAATAACCGGACGAACAGCTATCATATAAGTCTTTGCATTTGCTACATTGCTCAATAGTATCTGGCAATAACGAGAAGTGCTCTTGTAAATAATAAATAATACTATACGCTTTATTTGGAGACAATTTTACTGCATGCCCTTTACCAAAATAAATTCCATTTGGAATTTCGCCCATTAAAAACTTGTAGAACTCATTAACCCAGTCTAAATCATCTTTATTATTATTGTTACTATTATTTCTTAGCAGCTTAATTTGATCTATTGCCATCTTTACTAATTTTTATTTTAATGTAATTTTTTATCTTCCCTTCTGCCCATGCAGTATGCCTTGTTTTAGTTTACGGTAGGTCATGGGTGGGGATTAAAATGGCAAATCGTCCTGTATCCTTGTTTTAGATAGAATCTCCTCCGCCTCCTCAATTTGCGCAAGTGTATGGTTTCTTTTATCGTCCATTACCTTTTGTGCCTTTTCAATGGTATATTGCGACATTCTTTCAATTTCGCATCT
>JBDKTO010000075.1 GCA_039680175.1 Veillonellales bacterium
TTGGCGGATTTATACCTGTCTTTAAATTAGTAAAGGCTAAGATAATGTCCGGCGGAAACCTCCCCACCGATATTGAGAAGGGTCTTTACCCTGTTGGTGCGCCGGTTGAAATTAATACAGCCGATCACACCGCAAAAATACTTCGTTATTTCGAGGTAAAAACAGAAGTAGCCGCAGACGCCACCGCTATTGTATTCAAGTACGGAGATGGGTATCCTACCCTTTTGGCTGCTGATAAGATTATGATTGCTCCGGCCTCCTATGCTTCTGTTGGCACCGCTATTACGGCTGGAACTGTTACTGTTGATGCAACAGCCGGAACGCAGTCTGTTGCTATTGCAGCTGGTACTTTTGGTGTTGTTCCTGTCGGGACTATTTTCGTTGAAGCTGCTGACGACACCGATATTGCCGCACATGTTTCTACCGCTACTCTGGAAGGAGCAGTAGGTCATACCTTGGTTTTGTCGCAACCTATTACGAAGAACCCTGAATTGATCAATGGCGTTGAAGTAAAACTCGTTCAGGGGTCTGCTGATACGTTGGCCGTTGCTTATTCGGGCGGAGTTATGACCATCACCCTTGCAAACACTACTGCAACCAAGAACACCGCCGCTCTTATTCAGTCCGCTATTCGTGCACTTGGAACAGTTGGTTTAATTGATTTTTCCGCTATTACAGCAACAGGCACCGATTGGTCAGAAGTTGGTACAACTATTACTAAAGGTCAGGTATTCTTTGCTGGTGGTATCGCTGCTTCCGGAGCTTCTGTGATGAAGGTAAAACCCAATGCACTTTTGGAAAACGACATTTATGTTGACGCAGACACTTTCGCTGCTACCGCAACAGGTGTTTATGCTGGCGATGTCTACGCAGAACGCATTAATTGGGCTGTTCCTGCCTGTGTTAAAGCCGCTTTGTCGCAAATATTCTTTGATAACTCCCTCTAAAATTATAAGCTATGATTACACGAGATAAAAATACTTATGATGTACTTGGGGCAGCATTAGGGGGAAGACCTTATCAGCTTTTCGTCGATGACATGTTCGCCACGAAGTATAACAACCCTGAGTTTGCACGCATATTCCCTTGGGGTATCCCTCAGATTGATTTCACATATGAACAAATGGAAGCTACCGTGGGGCTTATTCCTATGGCTACGATCGTTGATTACGATTCTCCGGCTCCGTTACGTGGAACGCAGGGGGCTTCTTTGAGTACCGGTTCTATTCCTCGGATGAAACACGGGTTTGTGATTAACGAGAAGGAAATTCGCACCCAGATGGTACTTGTACAACAGGGGGCAAATATCAATCTTCCCGCATTGCAGAAAATCCTTTTCAATAGTACCGATAACCTGATTGGAGGTAACTATATGAGGCTTACTCATATGGCATTGGAAGCAGAGTCTACCGGGGCATACGTTGTTAGTTCTGCAAACAACCCTGATGGTATCTCTTTGTCGTTTGATTTCAATGTTCCTGCTACAAATAAGAAAAAGTGCGGTTTTGGAACCTATGGAACAAAATACGCATGGTCTAATGACTTGGCAAACCCAATCGGTGACCTTCAAGACTTGGTTCAATTTGCTGACGACAACTTCAAGGCATATGGGGTAATCCGTATGTCTAAGCCTACTTGGAGAAAATTTATTGCACAGAAAACCGTTCGTGAACGGGTTTATCTGGGACAGGGCTATATTAATATCAGTGATATGCCAACCGGCTGGCAGCCTTTGGAAGATCAGGTGCGTGGATTGCTTGCTAGACTTAGCTTGCCTCCGATCGAAGTAGTTGATTCTATTTGTGCTACTGAAAAGTACGACAAAGCAACGAAAAAACTGGTTTGGACTCAGACTAAGCCTTTTGCCGATGACGTAGTTCTTCTTCGTCCTGCCGGGGCTATTGGTGAGACCAAATGTGCAGTTCCCATTATCATTCCTGATCCTGCCGCAAGACAGGCTACGTTTGATGGTGGTCGTACATTGCTGATCCAGACATTTGACGCTGAAATGAAAACTCAGAAGATTCAGTCTGAATTGACCGCACTTCCTGTTTTGTCGAAACCTAAACAGATGATCTACTTGGACGTTGCTCACGTAGCCGATTAATCAAATTCTTCATATGGGATAGGTTCTATAGCCTATCCCTTTTAAGAACATTAGCCAAAAAATATGAAAGCGAATATTGTTGGAGAAATTAGATCAATGCAAGCCGAAATTGATAGTTTGGAAAGAGGACTTGAGGTAATTCTTTTAAATCTATTAAAACCAGGTGCAATTACACTGAAAGGTGATAATGAAAGAATAAGTTTTGCTGTAAAAAAGATTATTGAGTTACAGAAGAAAGCTGGAGTCTACCCAGAAAAAGAATATGGAGATAGGGTTAAAAGTTTTGCAACGCCCCTGCACTACACTCCTGATAAATAACAAAAGTAAAAACATTAGCCTATGACCGTCACAGAATATCTTAAAGGGAAAGTAGCTTTCGAAGTATCAGACGAAGCGATAAGTACAACGTTAATAGACCGAGAAATAGGGGAAGATATTGACGCAAGTACTTTGACTGTAAGGCAAAAGGAACTTCTGTTTGCTGACCTTCTTTATTGGGGGTCAACCAAAGCTTCGTCCACTACAGGAGAGAAACAATCTCACGGCGGGTTTTCGGTCACAGGTAAAAGTGAAACATTTCGCAGCCCTAAAGATTGGCTTATTGAAGCTAATAGAATCTATCGCAAGTACGGTGATCAGAAATATGTATCACAATCAACAATAACAAGTGTAAGTGAACTATGGCAACGATAAAGGAATTTCCATATAGTATGACCATCACAAAGACCATAATTGATGATAGTGTGTACCCACCTACTTCAAGTACGGTCACAATTTTGTCAACTATTTGTGATATTTCAGCACCGTCAGACGGTAAAAGTGACGGAGTATTAACTGCTGATTATTCTGTATGGATACCTAAAACAACCGTATTGCCAAAGCTTCAAAGGGGAACAACTTGTGAGATTGAATTTAACATAGCCGATAAAAGAACGGTAACTATTGTAAATGTATATCCCGGACAATTAGGACATAGAATAGATGTAAAGGAGGTTGACAATTAATGAAAGCAAAGTTAATAGCAGATAAAGCAAATGCACAGATCATAGCAAAGATTAAAGAACAGGTTCTTGAAATTTTTATGCGTGACCATCTGGATTCATTTAAAAATCTGGGACGTGCTGCTTTAAAATATGCTGTTGCCAATGCGAATTTACGCTGGCAAGACTATACCGGAAACTTACAAGATTCATTAGGCTTTGGAATATTCATGGATGACACCCTGATTTATTGGGAAGACCTAAAAGAAAAGAAATATGAATGGGCTTTACCGGGAGGTCGTGTTCCTAACCACGATATGCCCCCCATTGGCGCACAAAAGGCATTACAAGCAATTTATGACGGTCAGACACTAGGTTCAGGCATTCAATTGGTTGTTGTCGCCGGTATGGATTACGCAATGAACGTCGAAGCAATTAACCAGCATCAAGTATTAACCGGATCACTTCAATTCACCGAAGAAAACTGGTCACAATATTTCAGGAAGCTATGATAAACAAGAATTACAACATAACGAAGATTGAAGGTGTATTGTGGAATCTTTGCAAGACTACTCTTGGTAGTTCTATGAAGGTATATGCCGGGAATAGACCTGCATCTGTTGAAACATCTTTGACAAGTTTTTGTGTAGTTGCAGTTCCGGGGAATATTACGGATTTAGACGCATTTGGCAGAGGATATGTGACCATCTATATTTATGCGAAAGATTTAACAGGAGGGATAAAAAACGGAGCAGTATTAAGCCAGCTTCACGACTTACTTATCGCAGCTTTACCCTATTCAGATGCAGATTATTTCATAGACTTTTCAAGTGAAGCAAGCTTTAATGATAGCACAGGATTTCATATTCTGGCTATCAACATGATACTAAAAACAAAGAGAATATTATAAGGGCAAAACCCTAAAAAATATACGCACAAACCAAAGTAATTAACAATTAAAACGCAGAAAAAATGGCAACATTAACACCGACCTTAACCCCCAAAGCAACTGACGCTGTTCCTATGTATGGGCAGAGCGGTATCTATTGGTGTGATACAAGGGCACTCGTAGCCGCTGGTACCACATGGACTCAGATCGCAACCGTATTGGAGGGGACGGTCAATATTTCAGAAAGTGAGGCGGGGATGACGCCTATTAGCGTGGAGGAAATAGACACTCCCCTAGTTATCATCTATGGGGCTAATGGCCCGACTACCTATACAGCTGACATTCCGGACTTGTCTTCGGATGTTGTAGCGTCTCTTTTCGGAGCCGTTGCGGACGTAACGAATACCAACGTTTACAGAGAGCCGGATGCTAAGGCAGAAAAGTCAGGTATGTTTTTGTATGTACCGAAGTCTGGCCCTAAACTGTGCTTTACCAACGCAAAGCTGAAAGCAAACAAGAATGGTAATCCGTCGAAAACTGGAACCATGAACATTCATGTTCAGGTTGTTGCACAAGAAGGAGGCGATGGAGTAGCTGCTGAATCTACCGGCGTTATGTGGATTTACTAAGGGTGATTTCGAACTTCATATTAAGGCTAATGTCTAAAGGGGATGGGTTTTGTCCCGTCCCCTTTCTTTTTAAAAACTGACCATCTATGTTTAAAGAAGCAAGTTTAAAAGCACAAAAGAAGCAAGGGGATTTACTGTTAGATAAGTCAACCATAGTACCAATAGGTAAGTATACCTACAAAATAAGATATATGAGGACATATACCAATGCCTTAATATCGAGCCTTATGGTTGATGTAAAAATAGCAACAAGTGATATTCCCCGGACAATCGGATTAATGAAAGAAGGAACAAGGCTTCATGCGAGAATTGCCGCATATGGCTTGCTTTGCACTTGGTTAAAAATAAAGCTTTTCCATTGGGTTTATTGGCGTATTATCTGGATTAGACATGACGAGCAAGAAATTAACCAGCTAATGTCTGCCGTTATAGAAAAAATGGGTGTCGGCTTTTTTTTTCTGACTACCGAGACAACCGAGAATCTCAATTCATTGATGAGGAAGATGACAAAGACAGAAGCTCAATCGCTTTCCCTTCCAGAACAGAAATAGGCGTTATGGCCGCCTTTATGGAGAAGTTTCACGTTAGCCGAAGAGAGTACATGTATAAAATGCCGAAACCTCTAATAACCCTAATGGCCTTAGATTCAGCGAAGGTCATGTATGGCAAATTGAAGCCCTACACCGACGAAGAATACAAAAAGGTTAGCGAGATAAACTCAACTATGACCGTCCAAAAATTCACAATGTCCGAAATAGATAAACGACATGGCAGAAAATAATTTAGGTTCATTACATTATAGTCTAAACATAGATTTAGACCCACGCACTCTTGCTAAAATACAGGACGAGTTGGATAAGATTGAAACCATCAAGAGGTTTGGTAGTGGTGGCGGTAATACAAGCGGTGGCGGCGGTTCTTCTACTCCAAAGGAAAACGACGGTCTGGAAAAGCAAAAACAATTATACGAAGAAATTAATAAGCTTATTCAGCAATCAACGGGTGCCTCAAGCGAAAAAGCTGAGCAGATAGTCAGAGAACAAATGGCTTTGGCTGAACTAAAGAATCAAAGGGAACTATTAAATCAAGCAGAAAAAGCGGGAGCGGTAAGTACTGAACAATCAATAAAACTAAGGGGAGAAATAGCGGAGAAAGAGAATCAACACCGGATCGCATTAAACGAACTTAATTTTGAGATTAGGAATGAAATAAAAACAAACAATGCTGCGTCCGGATCAATGGATGAACTTTCGCAGAAGCTTATAGAAATGAAGCTAAGATTTAAGGGCATGGCCGAAGAAGTAAGAAATAGTTCTGTTGGTCAAGCGTTAATGAAAGACATTCAGCAGGCAGATGCAAAAATAAAAATCCTTGATGCAAGTATAGGCAATTATCAGCGAAATGTTGGTGATTATGCTTCTGGTATGTATGGGTTAACTTATTCCATACAACAAGTAGCAAGAGAGCTTCCAAACATAGCGATTTCTCCGCAAATGTTTATCATGGCAATTTCAAACAACTTGCCAATTTTACAGGATGAATTAAGACGTGCATCCAAGGCATATAAAGAGCTAATTGAGCAACATAAAATAGGGCTTAATCTTAATCAAAAGGCAATTCCTGTAGGGAAGCAAATTGTAAAATCTATATTTTCTTGGCAAAGTGCGCTGGTTGCGTTAATTACAGTAGCTACAATTGGGATAGATAAAATTTTTGATTTTATTGGCGAGACATGGAATGCCGTAAAGGGAGTTGACGCATCAAAGATAAGCCACGATGCACTTACAGGATCTATAAAAAAAGGGAACAAGGCGGCTCAGGAGGAAATAACACAACTTAAATTATTGTATTTAGCCGCAACAGATAAATCCAGATCGGATAGAGATAGGGCTGCTTCGGCAGATGAGATATTAAAGAAATACCCAGACCTTCTAAAAAATTACACACAAGAACAAATACTGACAGACAAGGCGGCGGAAGCCCATAAAAGATTAAGAGAAGAAATATTGAATGCGGCACAATCAAAGGCTGCATTTGAAACAATTACAGAGAATTATCGGAAGATAGCAGAACAACAAGAGAAAATAAACAAGGGCGGCACCTTTACAGGAAAGGCAATAAGAACAATGCCCGGACTAGGTGGTTTTGTGGGAGATATTATTTCTGCCCAAAAAACAATAGACGGGCTTACGGATGCGAATGAAAAATTATTTGAATCATTCAAGCAAACCGAAAATGACCCTTATGGAATAAAGGCTGCTTCCAGAGAGTTTGAAATATATTCTAAACTACAATCAACTGAAACAAAAAACGTGTTTGATCAACGGTCTTCTTTTATTTCTAAAGACACAAAAACATATGAAGCGTGGTTGAAAAAACAAATTAACGAATACAAAGACAACGTAGACGCAAAAATAGAATTAGAAAAAGAACTTTCAACTATTCAAAATAAGATAAAAAAACAGCCTTCTGAAAAATTTGTTGATACTGAAAAACAATCACGTGACCGTCAGAGAGAAGCAAGGGACATTGAATATGCTATTTCTCAGGCTGGAATTGACGCAATGGAAGAAGGAAGCAAGAAAAAATTAGCGCAAATGGAGTTAAACCACAAGCGTGAAATGGACATGCTTAACAGAGAAAGAGAAGATCAAATACAAAAAATAGTTGATAATGCAAGAGCTGTATTTAATGCTGATCCCAAGAATAAAGGAAAGAAATTTAACTCAACGGGGACAGGATTGTCAGGAGAAGAAGAATCTGGATTTAACTTACAAAGGACTGCTACGCTGGAAAAACAAAAGGCAGAAACGGTCAAGTTTTATGATGATTTGTTAAAAAAATATCAGAATTACGCAAATGCAGTAAAGGAGATAAACAAAAAATACGGAGAAGAGAGAGATATACTTAAAGCAAACAAAGCGTCTAATGAGGTTCTTGCAGAAATTGACCGTCAAGAGAATGAGGCAATTAAAAAAATAAGCGAAGAATACGCTATGCGTAGTGATTCTTATAAGGAATGGCTTGACGGCATAGCTAATATGGCACTAGAGTCTATTCTTGACGAATTGGCCGCAGCGCAAAAAGCGTTGTCTTTGTCTGAAATATCCGCTGGGAATAAAAAAACAGCACTTGCAGGCGGATTAGTAAAAGGAAGCAAAGAAACTTCTTATGATTCAGAACAAAATACGCAAACGCAAGCTGAATTAAGAGCCAAAATTGAAGAGTTAAAGAAAAAAGTACAAGACCTGACCATCCAGAGAAATAAGAAAGAATCAAAAAATACAAAAAATGCAGTAGAAGACTGGAAGGAATTACAAACAGCGTTGAATGAAATAAATCAAGAGTTTAACGAAATAGGAGATTCTATAGGCGGGGCTGTTGGTGAAATAATATCTAAAGCAGGAGAGTTTAGTACCTCTGTCATAAAAATGATTGAGGGCATTACTGCGTTGACTGATGGTTCTATATTGGCAATGGAAGGAACATCAAAAGCGGCTACAAATGCAATAAGAATGGTAGAAACTGCATCTGTTATTCTTGCTATTATCGCTGCTGCTATGCAAATAACAATGGCTATTGTAAATGCTCTTAGCGGAAAATCAAAAGCAGAAAAAGATACCGAACGGTTGCAGGCTATTTCTGAAAACATAAGTGATATTAATGAGGCAATCAACAAACAACTTGAAAAAAGAATAGACCTGATAGAAGAAGCAACAGCGGCAGAAGCAAAGTATCTAGACACTATAACACAAGATCAGGTTGAGACACAAAAAAATTACATTATTAAGCAATTAGGCTTATTGTCTGGTACTGAAATATTAGGCTTAAAGGGTAAAAATAATGACCTAGACCTCAATGAACTCATGGAAATGATGGGTTTGTCCACCTATAAAGAGTTTATTGACTGGTGGAACGGAGGCGGGTATCGGGAGTTGTTGGCAGAAGGATATACTATAACAAACAAAGATTCTTGGGATGAAATAATTGATTCATGGAATAACTTAACAGATGCGGCAAAAGATTCGGCTGAGGCCATGCAGGAATCAATAACCGGGATATCTTTTGATAGCCTAAAAGACAGCTTAGATGACCTTATAACAGATGTTGATACAACATTTTCAGATATAGCAGATTCTTTTGAAGATCATATGTCTCAGGCTGTATTAAACTTTATTAAAAAGACATATCTGAACGACCAACTTAAGTTATGGTATGCTCAGTTTGAAGAATACATGAGCAACCAAGGCAAAGATGAAAATCCGCTAACAATACAAGAAGCTGACGCATTACGCAAGGCCTATCAAGAAGCATATAATGAAGCACAGAAAAGATATGATGCCGCTGCGTCTGTTATTGGAATAGATAAAAAAGAAAGCGAGTCGGCATTATCGCAAGCTATAAAAGGTATTCAAGAATCGAATCCAGGACTTATTGAAGCTTATCTGAATACTATCCGGGAGATGGTCATAGCACAGAAAATAGGAGGTGAAAATCTTCTGTCGGTAGCGCAAGCATCACAGCATATTCAGAGTCAGGCTTTGTCTGAATTGCAGGCAATTAATAGCAACACATTGGCGATGGTCAATGCCTTTAAGTCTGTTATGGCTACATCAAAAAGTGATATAGGTGGCTATTCTTTGAGGGTTACAGCAATTTAAAATAATAGATTATGCAAAGTAATTTTTACATACAAAAAGGATCAGATGCAGCAAGGGATTTATTTGCTGAATACGGGATATTGGTTAATTCTACTTTGGGATTGACTGACCTTCCGTCCACCAAAGAATTATTTTCAAGAGATTGGTCAGACAAACAGGGGCTAGATACCTATATCCCGTATAAAACAATCTTCAAAGACAAAGAAGTAAAGATAACCGTAAGCTTTCTTTCTGATACCGGACGGTCACAATTTAATGCTTTTCTAAAGTACATTATCTGTCCGGCAGCAAGTCAATTTACTAACGAACCAAGGGATGGTGTCTTCCAGTTTTGGAGTGACTATAGGAAGACCGGTGCCAGATTAAAGTACATGTCCATAGAATATGTGACAGAAAGGTACAGGTTTAATGATAACTATATCTATGCAATCATTACATGCCAGTGTGTGAACGGACTAAGCTTTGGTTATGCAAAGACAGGGGCTTATTCAAGTACCGCAACTTTTACTATTAAATCAGGGGAAAGCATTGACGTTTATTATTCAGGCGGGACTAAAGACCTGAACAAAACCGAAACTTTCACAAAGGCGAACTTTAGTTTTTGCATAGTCAATCCTTCTTCTTTGGATGCAGTAGAAATAACCAATTAAAAACCTAGTCATGGCAATATATAAAGGCGAGTCTTTAAAGGTCATTTTTACGGCCTACAATGAATCGGGGGCAACGGTTGATACAAGTGCTTACACAAAGGCTGTAAATGTGTTTACGGACTATTCAGAGGCCATTTTGCCTACGGTGACCGTCATCGACACAAACAGCTTTAGCATATCGCTTTCTCCAACAGAAACATTGGCTATGGTAAAAGGGGAATTAATAGCCGTGGTTTCTTTTACCTTATCCGGGACGGTCAGGTTATGCCGGGTAAAAATAGGTGATTTAATTGACCCAGCCGAAGAGGAAGGGGCTTCCGGCATAAGCATAGATAGCGGAATTATAGATATTCCATTAACCTTTAAATCATAATTATGGAACTAATCATATACGATAAATCAGGGGTTCAGATTTCGTCAACTCGTGAATTTAATTATTCAGCCGAGGCAATGGGCGAAAAGAATATTAACTTGACGATCAATTCTCCAGAAAAGATTGATTTCACGCCTTTCTGTTACGTGACCTTCAAAGGAGAAAACTTTTATTTGCAATCAGAAAGTCCAAGCAAAAGAACTTCGGCCAGCGGATATAAAGGAGATGCATTACAATATAACCTGACCTTCAAAAGCAAACAAACCGACCTGGTTAACTGTGATTTTCTGGATCATTTGTTGGGTGCAGAAACATACTATTCAGGGATGGGAGATTTCTCTTTCTTCGGAGATGTTTATGACCTTGGAAGGCGCATTCAGGCTAATCTTAACATGGAGGGCAACGGTTGGGTTGTAAAGATGCCTAAGGCTGGCTATACAGACCCTCAATCAGTTTCCGGTATTGGTGTGTCGCAAAGGACATTAAACTCAGAAACGAAACAAATAACCGTATCCGATGAAAATTGCTGGAATGCCCTGACAAGAGCATTTAGTGATTTTGGATTTAATTTTTACTTAGATACCACAAATAAAATTATTTATATCGGAGTAACTTATCCGGAATTAAGGGTTAGTGACGATCCTGTTGTTTTTGAATATGGCTCAAAAAAGGGATTATATGAAATTAACCGGGAAATAAATGCTGATGGTCTGATCACACGACTTAGAGCATATGGTTCCGAGAAAAACATACCTTCAGGATACATGAGTAGTGGGAAAAGAGTAGTTTCAAGACTACAATTACCCTCGTATCGAACTACGCAATCAACCTCCTCTCCCGTTGATTATATTTTAGCAAGTCAGGCCATAATTGATTATTATGGAATAAGGCCGGGAAAGAAAAATTTTGATGAAATCTACCCCACTATAGAAAACATAACAGACTCTAATGGGCACAGAATAGATTCAATTTATGCAGTAGAAGAAATAATTGATACGATTGATGAAAACGGAGATTACGTGCAACCTTCATTTTGGATTTCTTTATACGATATGGGCTTTGATATTAATCAATTGCCGGTTTCGGAAGAGGCGACCATCACAATGAAGTCTGGTCTTTGTGGAGGTATTGACTTTAAAATAGTCGAAGCAAAGGCGGTTGCTGAACCCGGAGAAGGAGAAGATGACCCTTATGGGTATGTTAACGGGGTGAGGTGGAGATATAAGCTAGAAAAAAACAGTTCATATTCATCCAATTATGTTTTACCGTCAGGTAGTAATTTAATTGCAGCCGGTGATACTTTTTCTCTGATTAATATTTCTATTCCCGATACATATGTTATTTCGGCAGAGCAAAAATTATTAGAAGCAGCACAAGCATATTTATTGAAGAACTGCAAGAGCAAGATAAGTTATACGGTGAATTTGGATGAAATTTACATGGCTAATAATCCGTTGGTTGAGCAAATTCTAAGGGAAGGAAGAAATGTTAAAATTATTGACAACGATCTAGGTGACACGACTGATGATAATGGTGTTAGTTATTATACAATCAAGTCCATACAAAGCCTGACCATCAGATATCAGACAGATAAAATTTTACCTACATATACTATAACTTTAGCTGAAGGACTTATTGCCGGGTTAATCAATAGAATACAAAACGAAATAGAAGGTACAAAAGAAAATGTAAATTTAACGGTAATCCAAAATAGCCAAGACAGGAGAAATGCGGTAAGAAATACAAGAAACCTTAGGGCGCTAAAGAACTACACCTATGATCCTGACGGTTATTTTGATACAACAAGACTAAAGCCATTAAGCATTGAAACCTTATATCTCGCAGTTGGCGGGAAATCCGGTAATTTTTCAACAAATGGAGTAAAGACAAAGACTTATAATGACGGAGGTTATAAGGTAAATATTACCGCCGGGTTCGTAAATCACAGGGAAATTTGGTGGACGCCTGTACCGGAAGAAGGGCAAGATCCTCTTGATCCATTGCTGAGACCAGATTCGGGTTCAGAGAGGTATTCGTGGGCCATAAATAGCAATACCACTTTCACGATGACCGATGATACAAAGCCTTATTATGTCTTTGCAAGGTGTAGTCAAATAGAAGGAATAGGAGATTGGCTGGTAACAACCGAACAAAAAGCATATAAAGACAGCACTTACTACTATTTTGAATTCGGGAGCATTGAACTTCCGAGCGAAGGACGCAGAGATTTAGTACCAACTAAAGGCGCCTTTTTTGTTAGCGGCGGTCAGATATATGGAGATAACTTACAGTCCATAAACTACACTGAAGACAACACTAATCAAGGTTCAAAGTATGGTTTAAACGATGGAACAATAAGGTTAGGAAATAATACAAAGGGGCTTGCCTATACTCTTGACGATGGTGTAAAGCTGTACGGGCCATTAGTAGTTGGCCCTGACGGAGGATCGTTCCCGATTGGTAGACCTAGAGGTGCTTATATTCCAGGAACACCTTACTACAAGGGCGACGAAGTGACTTATAGCGGCAGCACGTGGATGTATATAAATAATGTACCTTCCGACGAGGCTGTTGCTCCGGCACCTGAGGAGGGTGTTTACTGGCACTTGACAGCTGCAAAAGGAGACACAGGAAATACAGGCGCACCAGGTCTTAATGGCGCTGATGGCGAGGATGGAGCCGCAGGAGCAGATTCACGGTATTGTACCCTTGCCGCTGCCGCTATGGCTGTTAATTTCGACACGGCAGGAAACACACCTTCTCCGTCGTCAATCTTATTAACCGCTGTGGCCTATAACCTGGTTGGGACGGCTTATTATCAGTTTTTTGAGAATGACTCATCCCTCGGATCGCCTTCAACGACAAATACAAAGACCTTGTCATTAACCGGCAGGGTTTACATTGATATGCCCAGAAAGATCGAGGTTCAAGTCCGGGAAGGAAGCAGTATAGGGCCAATCGTTGCTCGCGACCAGATCTCAATTATCGGGATGAAAGCTGGTCAGAATGCGGTTCAGGGAATCATCGAGAATTCATCACATACAGTCCCATCCAGTTCCACAGGTGTTGTATCGAGCTATGCCGGTTCGGGAACAAAGATTCAGGTTTACGAAGGTGCAACGCTGCTGACATTTAACACCGTTTTGGCAGCCGGTCGCTTCGCAGTTGGAACACCTGTTGTTAGCCCAGCCGGGAAAATCACTGTCGGTGCCCGCAGCGGGTCCGGAACGACAATTTGCACCGTAGCGGATCACTCCGCGATGGACAACTCTACCGACCTGGTTACGATCACGTACCCCATCACAGCGAGAAAGGCAGACGGGACGGATGTGACCTTCAACCTGGTTCAGACAATCACAAAAAGCAAACAGGGAACTACCGGCGATCCTGGAACACCGGCACCTTATTATGAGTACCGGTATGCCGTCAATGGAAGCACGGTAGTCTATCCGGCTATTACGGTGACAGACCGCAACCCGGTAAATTATTCTATGGCAAAACCAGCAGTGGAAACAATGCAGACGCTTTGGTATACGATTGCAAAAGTTTCAGCGGACGGCTCTACATTATTGGAGAACTGGACAACTCCCGAAAAGATGGCCGTAAACAACAATGGATCATACAACCCGACTCCTGTTGATAGGGAAACATACAGTGGAACATCTTCTTATCACGGGGGAACCGATTATATCGATATAGTATATTCTGCTGGCAGGTTCTACTATGCCCGGATCGACGCCGGAAATATACCTACCGGCACAGCTCCGACCAATACCGCGTACTGGAACCCATTTGAGGCGAAAGTACCTAATATCGCAACCGGGTTACTACTTGCCGATTTGGCCTATATCAGGAATCTGGGAGTAAGGTACGTTAAGACGGCAGAGTCTGGGAAAAGAATTTTCATCGATGGAGACAACAATACAATGATCCTTTTTGATTCAGACGGAAACGAAACAGCACGGATAGACGACGATATCGATTCAGATCAGGCCGGTACTCCGCTTGGTGGGCTGAAAGCTCGTAACCCGATAACAGGAAAGGTAACCTATGTGACGGCGAACGGGGTATTTAACAACGGGTCTGGTGTGAGTTTTTTGTCTGCAACACTCGGAATAACGACAAACGCAAACCTCGTTGGGCTGCTTCAAACACGAAATAGTGATGCAAATGGATATTCCGCTGCCGTTGTCGGCGTAGATCAAACTACAAGCGGCAATTCGAAATCTTATGCTGGTTTCTTTCTTGGGAAGGTTAGAGGATCTACGGTAGTAGAATCTTTCATGAAAACACCATCTGATCGGGGGCTTTATGACCTGCCAGACTCAGATGCTACTCTTTCGTCAACATATAGTAGCGACAAGAAATACTTTTTCTGGGGTGGCGCTAAAACAGCAGGCAGAGTCTATAATCTACCAGACCCGGCAGATTATGAAGGCGGAGAAATAATATGGTTCGCAAACGGCAATGATTACCGTTCTGAACTTAAAGCAAGATATGGCGACACAATAAACGGCTATGCCTATAATGCAAGATGGTTTACTCTTAACGGCCCGACCGATTTTGTTGAGTTTATGAGCAACGGTTCAAATATGTGGAGAATTGTCAGAAGTGGTGGCGACAATGTTGTATTTTAAATTTATCACGAAAATATCACGCGCTGGAAAATCATTCAAGTAGTCCATACCCTAATACAGTACCATCTACACTACTCAGTTCACAAAAATGCATGCTAAGTATCGAGTATTCGTAGTGAAAAGACCCTGTTGTTTGATTATCTATAACTTTCGTGCGCTGCCTGCGATTATATTTTAAGACAATCCTTGCGTCTGATTCTGATGCTGAATAGAGGTCATAAGAAGTATTAGACGATTGAGAACTAACGACATTAAAAGGGAAGGTATTTTTTCTTATTTCAAACAAAGTTGTATTTGTGTGAAAATTTAAAGCCTTGTAGGTGTGATATACTAAATTATCCTCCTGTATCTCTGAATTGTAAATCATCTTTTCTGCACTGATCATCGCAAGCCCTGAATAAGTATTTATTCCGTTGCCCTTTTCATATTGCGATACGGGCCTACTCCAGATTAAAGAACCGGTTATTCCGATCATGTTAAATGCGATATTCCCATTTTGCCCCCATTCCTCGGCAATAAACCCATATTCATGTTTATATAAACGGTAATCGTTCTGCTCCTCCGACATTGCCATTCTTGATATTTCGGCTCCAGATGTAAAATCAAGAACCGACATGAAAGTATTATAATTCCAAGTTAAAGCTTTTGGACTGGGGTTATCGGTTGCATAAGAGCGAACAAATATTAAGTTACCGTCTATTTTCATAAGTGAGAACTTATTTGTATGCGAATACTTTTTACCACCGGCCCATTCTGCTAATACAAAACTAAATAATTCAGTGCCCGATCCGTCGTACTTCGCTACCCACGCAGCACTATCTTTCATTCCCCACACGAAAGTACAATTTAAGCTGTCTTTATAATCAGATATATACTGAATGTCTTCAGGGGAAGAAGCATCAAGCCCCCTTGTTCCTAAAAAAGACTCGACTTCGGGATTTATAGTAGATATTTGATCTTCATCATCGCTTTTCGCGCAAGATATAAACAAAAAGACAATCAAAGTAGTGATTATTGTTTTCATAATGGTATTTTTTAACAAATGTATAATTATCACATGCAATAAACAAGAACAATGGCCCAAATTTTTGACTATCTTTGATATAACAATTAAATATTTTTATGGAAGAACAAGAAAATAAGAGAAAAAGAGGTGAAAGAGGCCCGGCTATTATTAAAAAATTACAGGCAAAAAAGTTAGATAAAAAATCAGAAGAAAAGATAGACTACGGAGCTTGTATGTTATATCTTTTATTCGATAATAAAGATAAAGCATTTAGACATTCAGTAGGATGTGCAGCACCAGAAGCTCCAGGATTAGGTTCTATTTACTTTAAATCTCCCAAGAGGGAAAGAATGATGGTCACCGCAAGAGTTGACTTTGAAAAACTCTTGGCCCCTTTATTGGAAAAATATGCTAAAGAAAAGGGACTGTTTTATCCTTCCGAGGCCGTAAAGGAAAATAGTGAAGCAAAGTTCCAAGCAATCAGACGCAATTTAGACGCTAATCGGTGGACGAAAGATGACGTATTGGCAGAGTTAGCTATTATGGTTGATAACGCCACAAGTCAAAAAGAAAAGCTTGATGCATTAAAAGCCATTGCAGATATCGACCAGATGAAGAAGATTGAATTGAGCGAAGAAAAAGGTCTTCCATCGGTCGTAGTTTTGCCTGAAAAAGCAAACGCAACGGTATTTAATTATGAGGCATACTTTGACCCTCAAAAATTAAAGTACGTCAAAAAAGAGTTTGAAAAACGCAATTTGGAAGATCATTTCGAAATAACAGGCAAAGTAGTATAAATAAAAGAGGGGAATCAAGCCCCTCTTGTCTTTTAAAATGCCTCTTTAAAAACTGTCTCCAAAACTTTTCGTGGGTAGAGATTAACTTTCCCGAATCGAGGGTCTGGACATTGGTCGATCGGTATCCCCTCTTTTTTACATATTCTCGCTGCTTTTGCGCCAAGAAGTGACGCCATGCTTCGTGTGACCATCATTTTCTTTGTAGCGGCATATCCGGCAACAGCAAAATAATCTGGTAGTGTTGTAGACTTTGCCTCCAATTCAGTAACCTTAGTTTCTATTGCGTCCATTCTTTTATTTTGCTCCAACAAAAGCTGTGCGGACTGGACAAGAACTTCATATTGAGATAACGGCTTTGAAATTTGAACAAGCTTCCTTTCGCATTCAATAAAGTATTGGCGTGCAATCTTTCCGTTTTCACACCGGCTCATCATTGCCACTTCCTTTGCCGCGTCCATTGTTAGTGCATAATCAATAGATGGACGTCCTTTTGATTTATCGTCCTTAAGACGTAAAATCTGATAATCAGTATTTTGCGTAAAAAAGTCTTCAATATTAAGCTTGGCCCATTTTGCAAAATTGCTGCCATTATCGATACTCAGAAAAGAGTATAGCTCTCTTGCAGAAACAGCCGTTTTGCCGTCTTCGGTTTGTGTAATTTTAATTAATTCGTTCATGTTATTTTGATTTCGGTTGGTCGAATTTACCTGCTTTTAAGTCTTTTTTGATTCTTGCGCCAACAATTCGTAGCGGATCAATGTAGTCGTTGTAATCGCGGCTAAACATATCTTCCTTTAGTCTGTCAAACGCGTCTATCTCAACAACAAACAAAAGGATGTTGTTTTTAATGTTCTGCTCTATCTGTTTAGCTTTCTTTGTCTTTTCTAACTCATCTAGGAGTTGATCGATGTCACTTTGTGATACCATGCGGTTACTGTCCTTCGCCGGATTGGTTTGTCTTGATTTGAGCGCCATAAAAAAATAGATTAAAATTAAACAAAAAGGGATGGTCACTGACACTCAAAATTATACGAACTGTATAATAAGACTTCGGAACTTGCATCCGTATGCCATCCCCTATTTCCTTGTTTTGTCTTGGATTTGAAATACAATTCATTGTTCTTTAATTTTAAGTGTCGATACAAAGTTAAAAAACAATTTTTTAATATTCCAAATATTTTAACAGAAAAATTAATCAACTTAGAAAACAATGGGATATGGCATTTTATAACATGACCACAAAGTAACCTTTTCTGAGGATAGTTAAGTGATATATTTTTGCCAAATCTTCATCTGAAAGAGATGAGAATATCAGCTGAATAGTTCCTAAGGGTAAGTCGCAGTCAGAACAAAACAGCTTAAATAAGTCATTTCTCAATATTTTCTTCATACATTTGTCTGTATAATTTTCGTTAATAATTTTTATTAATCCCGGATGTGACCGCCAAATCTTATCCGGGGTATTTTATATTTGAAAAAACTCCGTGGGGATATCTCTAGATCATCAAAAATGAGGTCATTATGCCACCAGCACTAAATCCGACATAGTTATTAAACTTTCAGACCCATCGTATTCTTCAACACAAAAGGCCGTGCCGACAGGGAGCCAAAAGATTAGTAAATCCTCTGCGCCGCCACAATAGACATTCTCGATACCTAAATTTTCTTTTATCCAGTCTTCGTCAATCTCCTTTGTTCTGTTTTCCTCAACCATCTCGACCAATTTTGGACTAAATAAAAGTTCTTCGTGTTCTGTGTTCCATGAATACCACCCTGCCCCATATCCGGGAGAAACAAGAATGGCGACCTTTCCATCTCTAATAACCTTTTCCATTTTATTATAATTTTAAGTAAGATTTTTATATTTATTTTTCGTTTAATAACATTTCGTACGCTATATCCTCTTCTACCTTAAAAAGCCCTTCGTCTTCTGCTTTTGTGTTTAAAACAATCGACTTATCCTGACCATCAAAATGTTCAAATAGTCTCTTTACTTGTGTTATTCCATAAGAACATCCTTTACTTGTTTTATGTCCTACTTTGTTAAGTATAAGAGCTATTTCAGAATAACTTTTATGGTCACTTCTTAAATACTTAGCCATTTTATAAGACTCCTGTAAATTAGTATTAAGAAGAACTTTGCCGTGCTTGGAAAGTTTGATTGATTCTATTCTTTCTTTTTCGGCCTGCTTCTTTTCTGTGACCGTCTGCTTTTGTCCGTATAAAGGATTAGCCCTACCCTTTAACTTTCCAGATCGGGATAAAGCAAGCTTCGTTCTTATGCTTGTTTCAAAGCGTTCTTTTTCTGCAAATGCAAAGAATAGAGTAAGGGTAAACTTATCAGCGTTTCTTCCTACATTGCAGAAAAAAACTCCGGCGGGGGTCATTTCGTCTACTAAATCCAAGGCTTGTTGGGTATTTCTTAGACGGTCAGTCTTTGCGATTACTAAGATGTGACCATCATCCTTAGCAAGTTGTTTGGCTTTTTGTAGTTCCGGAAGGTAGTCTAAGTTTTTCCCTGAATGTACTTCTGTAAACCAGGCCATAATATTGTCTTCACCAACGTTATATTTTATGATTTCTTGTTGTGCATCCAGTCCTAAGCCTGACCGTCCTTGTTTTTTAGTACTTACTCTAAGGTAAGCTACATAAGTGTTGCTCATAGTGATTGGTTTATTTTGAAAAACCCTTGTGGGGGACAATATCGCCATTCCAATTAAGGCTAATTACCGGTAAAATACACAAGTCATTACCTTTAATTTTTTCTTTATTGTCAATTATTGCTTTAACGGCATCTTCCTCGCTCGAATAAACACCAGATAGCCCGGTGCTATATTTTGGCAATTCTAAAACCATCCTTTCCGTTGTTTCCATATGATATATTTTGGTACTGATATCTTGTATGTTTTTCGGCTGAAACAATATGTATATTCTATATTCCATTTTTGCTGATATTAATATTAAAAAACCCTATATCTGGTCAAATAAGGCCATTTTTAGCCTCTGTAATCAATTATCTTTGATTGGATGATAGTTTGTGTGTACTTTTGATAAAACGAAGCATGTCTATCTTTGTAGCCATACCTTCCATATTGCTGTCTTCGTGCAGGGCTTTGTTTGTGTTTTTATCAATAAGAATGCGGGATATCGGTTCAATGTGACCATCATTCGCCCTACAAACAATAAAGCATACTGCATCTAATACAGGGAGATTATTTAATGTTTCACGGGAACACCATTCAGTTGTTGATTTGTCAACATACCATTGATATCCATTTTCGGGATTAGTCCAGAATGGTTTTTCTCCATTATCCCAAGGCCACAAACTTATTTTCATAGATACTTTTTATCGGTTAATTCGGTAATAAAATGATTTATCGGCTATTTTGACCATCTGAAAAAACCTCCGGAGGGTATTGTTCCATCCATTTTTCAACTACTCTACATAAATCTTCAATAGGTTGTTTCATTTTTTTAGATCGGCAGTTATTTCTTGCTTTAAAAGGGTCTCCGGTT